>JAEWAD010000175.1 GCA_023391905.1 Pseudomonadota bacterium
GCGCACCCGCTTCCATCGCCTTGATGGCGAAGTCGGCATGGGTGTCCGGCATGGTGTTGATCGAGACCACGTCGGGCTTCAGCTCCGCCAGCGCCGCCTCGAAATTGTTGAACTTCGCGACGCCCTCCAGCTCCGGCGGCAGCTTCACCTTGTCGATGTTGCGCGTGCACAGACCGACCAGCTCATATCCGTCGATCTTCGCATAGGCGAGCGCATGGCTCATTCCCATGTTGCCGAGGCCGACGACGAGAACCCTTTGCTTGGCCATATGCCTGCTCCCTATCCAATCCTGATGACATTGCCCGTGCGGGCGGATTCCTCGGCCGCCAGCGTCGCCTCGAGCGCCGCCGCGGCATCCGCGGGCACGCCCATCTTCGGCGTCTCGCCGGCGAGCGCGCAGTTCGCGAAATAGGAGAACTCGTCCCGGAGCGCGCCCCCGCGCACGCCGTTAAACTCCGGCCAGTAGGTTGTGTCCGGGCTGTGCAGCTTGTCATCCGAGACGATCCCGAGATTCGGGAACGTGTCCTGGACGTGGATGATGCCCTCGGTCCCGATGATCGACATCCGCTCGTCGATGTCGAACGGCGTCTTCTCCGGCATGCACCATACCGTCTCGAGCGTCGCCGTGGCGCCGCTGGCGAAGCGGTACATGGTCTGGCCGATATCGGGATGCTTCAGGTTGCGGACCGAGATCGTCTGCGCATAGGCGGAGACGATCTTCTCGCCGGTGAACCAGAGCATCACGTCGGTATCATGGATGGCGTCGCCGACGATCGGGCCGATCTTGTTGAGGATGGTCGGGGTCCAGGCCGCCGGGATGTTGCGGCGCGACGAGAGGGCAACGATCTTGCCGATCTTGCCGGCGTCGATCGCCTGCTTCGCCATGCGATAGCGCGGGTTGAAACGCACGATGTGGCCGACGAACAGGATGCCCTTGGATCCCTTCGAGGCCTCGACGATGGTCCGCGCATCCTCGACCGTCGAGGCGATCGGCTTTTCGAGGAAGACATGCTTGCCTGCCTTGAGCGCGGCGACCGCCGGGCCGACATGCTGGTCCCACATCGTGCAGATCGACACCGCGTCGATGTCCGGATCGGCGAGCATGTCGTTGTAGTCGGTATAGGTCTTGGCGACGCCGAACTTGGCGCCCATCGCCGCCAGCCGGTCCGGCTGCCGCGTGCAGAGCGCCGCAAGCTCGAGGTTCGGAACCCCGATGATCGTCTCGCAGTGGATCTCGCCGAACCAGCCGAGGCCGATCACCCCGATGCGCAGTCTGTCCATTCTTCCCCCCTCTAGAACGGCTCGAGCGTCAGCTCGCGTGACATGACAATGTTTCCGGCCGTCAGCCCGCAATCGACCGGCAGGGCCACGCCGGTGACGGCGCTCGCTGCATCCGACGCGAGGAACAGGACGACGCGGGCCACCTCGATCGGATCGACGATGCGGCCGAGCGGATACCAGCGCTGCAAGGTTTCCAGCACCTTCGGGTCCTTCGCCGCGCGCTGCTCCCAGAGCGGCGTGCGAACCGTGCCCGGGAGGACGATGTTGGCGCGGATGCCATAGCGGCCATATTCCATGGCGATCGCCTTGGTCATGGCGATCATGCCGGCCTTGGCGGCGCTGTAGGCGGGATCGCCCAAGGCATGGAGCGCATTGACCGAGCCGACATTGACGATCGAGCCGGAGCGGCGGGCGACCATGCCCGGCAGGACGGCGTGGGCGCAGGCATAGGCGCCGCCCAGATTGCCCTGCATGTCCGACTGCCAGCCGGCCGGGTCGGTCGCGGCGAGCGTTGGATGAAAGGAATAGCCGGCATTGTTGATAAGGACGTCCACCTCGCCGAGCAGTTCGAACGCCTTGGCGACGGCCTCGGCCTGGCTGATGTCGACGCGGGCCGCCTCGGCCGGAATGCCCGACGCCGTCAGTTCGTCGACGAAGGCATGAACCTTGTCGCTCTTGTCGAGCGCCAGGATCGTCGCGCCCTGTTCCCCGAACACGCGCCCGAGCATCTGGCCGATACCGCCGGCGGCGCCGGTGATGGCGACCTTCTTGCCGGAGAATTCCCCAGTCATCTGAAACCCCATCCTTGAAAGCTACGGATCCGCCCAAAAGGCAGGACTGGCCGCGACGATCGCGCGGCACCCATGGTCGGCGGGAGATGGAAGCGCGGCCTGATCCGCACGGCGGGCCGGCTCAATCGTCGAACCAGCCATCCTTCAGATAGCGCATGTATTCGAACACCATGCCGTGTTTGAGCACGAAGACGACCTCGAGAAAATCTCCGACCACGAAGGGCGGAATCAGGATCTCGACATCCTTCAGATGCGGCTCGAATTCCTTGACGCGATAGGCGACATGCGGGTTCGCCTTGATGATCTCCGGCACCGCGCTGTCCGCTTCGTAGCGAAGGAACTCGATATGCTCGGGATGATGGCGCGGATTGGTGACCCAGAGCCGGCTCTGCTCGACCCAGTTCTCGTCCGGCTGCTTCTCCGTCGTCGTGATCCCGACATGGTCGAAGACGAACATCTGTTTCTCCTGTCAGAGACGAACGTGGAGGCGGTGCCACGCGGCAC
>JAEWAD010000177.1 GCA_023391905.1 Pseudomonadota bacterium
ATTCCCTTACCGCCGCGGCCGGTGATGCGGTACTCGAAGGACGAGGTCCGCTTGCCATAGCCGTTCTCGGAGATGGTGAGGACGAACTGCTCGGCCGCGCTCATTTCGGCGTAGCGCGCCTGCGGCAGCGTATCGCTGCCGGCGACTTCGTCCGCGTCGTGCTCGATGACCGTCGCATCCTCGACCTCGCCGCGCACCGCGCGGCTCATCTTCAGATAGGCGGCGCGCTCGTCGCCATTGGCGTCGAAGTGATGCAGGATCGCCATCGAGATGATGCGGTCGCCCTCGGCGAGCGAGATACCGCGCACGCCGGTCGAGTCACGGCCCTTGAAGACGCGGACGTCGGTGACCGCGAAGCGGATGCACTGGCCGTCGGCGGTCGTCAGCAGCACGTCGTCATGCTCGGAGCAGAGCTGGACGTCGACGATCGCATCGTCCTCGTCGTCGAACTTCATGGCGATCTTGCCATTGCGGTTCACCTGGACGAAGTCGGACAGTTTGTTGCGGCGAACCGTGCCGCGCGTCGTCGCGAACATGACGTCGAGCGTCGACCAGCTCTCCTCGTCTTCCGGCAGCAGCAGGATCGAGGTGATGCGCTCGCCGTCCTGCAGCGGCAGGAGGTTGTTCAGGAACTTGCCGCGAGCCTGCGGGGCGGCCAGCGGCAGGCGCCAGACCTTCATCTTGTAGGCGATGCCGCGCGACGAGAAGAACACCACCGGCGTGTGGGTATTGGTCACGAACAGGCGGGTGACGAAATCCTCGTCCTTGGTCGCCATGCCCGAACGGCCCTTGCCGCCGCGATGCTGGGCCCGGTAGGTCACCAGCGGCACGCGCTTGATGTAGCCCTCGTGGCTGACCGTGACGACCATGTCCTCGCGCTGGATGAGGTCCTCGTCCTCGAAATCGGCGCCGCCCTCGACGATCTCGGTCTTGCGCGGCGTGGCGAACTCGTCGCGCACGGCGATGAGCTCGTCGCGGACGATGCCGATGATGCGGGCGCGCGAACGCAGGATGTCGAGGTAGTCGGCGATCTCGGCGCCGAGCTTGGCCAGCTCGTCGGCGATTTCGTCGCGGCCGAGCGCGGTCAGGCGCTGCAGGCGCAGATCGAGGATGGCGCGGGCCTGCGCCTCGGACAGCTGGTAGGTGCCGTCATCGGACAGGTTGTAGCGCGGGTCGGCGATCAGCGCGATCAGCGGCGCAATATCGCCCGCCGGCCAGTGGCGCGCCATCAACTGCTCGCGCGCCGTCGACGGATCGGGCGCGGTGCGGATCAGGTGGATGACTTCGTCGATATTGGCGACGGCGATGCCGAGGCCGAGCAAGATGTGCGCCCGGTCGCGCGCCTTGGCGAGCAGGAAGCGCGTGCGGCGGGTGACGACCTCTTCGCGGAACGACACGAAGGCCTGGATCAGGTCCTTCAGGTTCATCAGCTGCGGCTTGCCGCCCGTCAGCGCCACCATGTTGACGCCGAACGACGTCTGCAGCGGCGAATAGCGATAGACCTGGTTCAGCACGACGTCGGCGACGGCGTCGCGCTTCAGCTCGATCACCACCCGCATGCCGAGGCGGTCGGACTCGTCGCGGATGTCGGAGATGCCCTCGATGCGCTTGTCGCGCACGAGCTCGGCGATCTTCTCGATCATCGACGCCTTGTTCACCTGGTACGGGATCTCGTGGATGACGAGAGCCTCGCGCTCCTTGCGAACCGTCTCGGTGGTCACGCGGCCGCGCATCAGGATCGAGCCGCGGCCCTCATGATAGGCGGCGCGGATGCCGGCGCGGCCCATGATCAGGCCGGCGGTCGGGAAATCCGGACCCGGCATGATCTCCATCATCTCGTCGATGGTGATGGCCGGGTTCTCGAGATAGGCGATGCAGGTGTCGATCACCTCGCCCAGATTGTGCGAGGGGATGTTGGTCGCCATGCCGACGGCGATGCCGCCGGCGCCGTTGACGAGCAGGTTCGGGAAGCGCGCCGGCAGGACGACGGGCTCGCGCTCCGAATTATCGTAGTTGTCCTGGAAGTCGACCGTGTCCTTGTCGAGATCCTCGAGCAGGGAATGGGCCGGCTTGGCGAGGCGGACCTCGGTGTAACGCATGGCCGCCGGGCTGTCGCCGTCGACCGAGCCGAAATTGCCCTGGCCGTCGGCCAGCATGACGCGCATGGAGAAGTCCTGCGCCATGCGGACCAGCGCCATGTAGACCGACTGGTCGCCATGCGGATGGTACTTACCGATCACGTCACCGACGACGCGGGCCGACTTGCGGTACGACTTGTTCCAGTCGTAGCCGTTCTCGTTCATCGAATAGAGGATGCGGCGGTGCACCGGCTTCAGGCCGTCGCGCGCGTCCGGAAGGGCACGGCTCACGATCACGCTCATCGCGTAATCGAGATAGCTCCGCTTCATCTCATCGGTGATTGAGATCGTTTCAAAGTCGGAAGGCCGGCCATCACCCGGTTCGTCAGGGCGCGGCGGCTCGTTGATATCGGACAAGTTATTTTCCGGAATCAGTTTCGATTGCGGACATCATAGAGCCCGCGTGTGGCGGCATCAAGGAATCGCGCCGAAATGCCGGATTTCCCTGCACTTTGACGCACCCCCGCCCCATTGCCCGGCGGCGGCTCCGATATGGCGTGCGGAAGGAGCCGGCGACGCCGGCTAGAACTTCATCGAGGCGCCGAGCACCGGCCCGTGCTGGGTGACGTCCCAGGCGAAGCCGCCGGAGCTGTAATCCTGGTAGAGCGCCCGATAGCCGAGGCGGAGAATGGTCTCGTGGCCCAGGAAGTGGGTGCGGTAGCCGAGATAGGCCTGGCCGTTCAGGGTGATCTTGGAACCGACGTCGAAGCCGCCGACGTCACCCTCGATCATGAGGTTCCAGCGCGAGGAGAGGTCGATGTCGGCGCGCGCGCCGCCGAACCGGTCGTGCCACAGCTTGGTGTCGGAAAACTAGCGCGTG
>JAEWAD010000498.1 GCA_023391905.1 Pseudomonadota bacterium
CGCCGCGCCCATGGGTGTCGATGAGCCGGCTTCAATCCTGGATCGGTCCGGTGTGGCGTTTCGCCGTCGCCGTTGCGGCTTCGTTCTGAAGCCGCTATGAAGGCGCCCGTCCGGCCCAGTGATGAGCTGGAACTCTTTCAATCCATTCCGCGATTCCTGCGGAACCTGCCCTTCAAAGGTTGATGATGGCCCGGCTGGTGATGAAGTTCGGCGGTACGTCCGTCGCCGATATTGAACGCATCCGCAATGTGGCGCGTCACGTCAAACGGGAAGTCGATGCCGGCTTCCAGGTCGCCGTCGTGGTGTCGGCGATGTCGGGCAAGACCAACGAGCTCGTCGCCTGGACCCGCGACGCCGCCGCCATGCACGATGCGCGCGAATACGACGCCGTCGTCGCCTCGGGCGAGCAGGTGACCTCCGGGCTGCTGGCGATCGCGCTGCAGGAAATGGGCGTCAATGCGCGCTCCTGGCAGGGCTGGCAGATCCCGATCCGCACCGATGCCTCGCATGGCGCGGCCCGCATCGTCGACATCGACGGCTCGCGCCTGATCGAGCGGCTGGAGCAGGGCCAGGTCGCCGTCGTCGCCGGTTTCCAGGGCCTCGGTCCCGACAATCGCATCGCGACCCTCGGCCGTGGCGGCTCGGACACGAGCGCCGTCGCCATCGCCGCCGCCATCAAGGCGGATCGCTGCGACATCTACACCGATGTCGACGGCGTCTATACGACCGATCCCCGGATCGTGCCCAAGGCCCAGCGCCTCGACCGCGTCTCGCATGAGGAAATGCTCGAGATGGCGTCGCTCGGTGCCAAGGTGCTGCAGGTGCGCTCCGTTGAACTGGCCATGGTGCATGGCGTCCGGACCTTTGTGCGGTCCAGCTTCGTCGATCCGCAGGACCCGCGGCTCGCCGATCCGAACAATCCCCCAGGCACCCTCATTTGCGACGAGGACGAGATCGTGGAAAAGCAGGTTGTCACCGGCATCGCCTATGCCAAGGACGAGGCCCAGATCTCGCTGCGCGAAGTGGCCGACAAGCCGGGCGTCGCCGCGGCCGTGTTCGTGCCGCTGGCCGAGGCCAACATCAACGTCGACATGATCGTGCAGAACGTCTCCGAGGACGGCACGACGACCGACATGACCTTCACCGTGCCGACGGCCGATTTCGATCGGGCCTGGAAGGTGCTCGAGGCGGCCAAGGATTCGATCGGCTATTCGAGCGTCCAGGGCTCGCGCGACCTCACCAAGGTCTCGGTGATCGGCATCGGCATGCGTAGCCATGCCGGGGTCGCCGCCTCCGCCTTCAAGGCGCTGGCCGGCAAGGGCATTAACATCCGCGCGATCACCACCTCCGAGATCAAGATCTCGATCCTGATCGACGCCGCCTACACCGAGCTCGCGGTGCGCACGCTGCACACGCTGTACGGGCTCGACGCCGCCTGATCACGCGCGGTATGCGCGTGCGAAACACATTGTGTCTTCTGCCTAACTCGTGCCACGACTAGGTAGGAAAGCATGCCGGAGCGCGGCCGAATCGGTTGCGCCCGGAGGCGGTTTTCGGTGGTCGGAACCCGCTCACGTTCAAGCATTGAGGAAGGCGGACCATGCGGGGCTCACTCGCCGGGCCGCGCGTCCTGCTCCGTCGCCTGCGCGAGATCATGGCGGAGCCGATCAGCGCGCAAGACCGGCTCGACAAGATCGTCGCCCAGATCGCGGCCAACATGGTCGCGGAGGTGTGCTCGGTCTATGTTCTCCGCGCCGATGACGTGCTCGAGCTCTATGCGACCGAGGGCCTCAATCGTTCGGCGGTCCACCATGCCGGCCTGCGCGTCGGCCAGGGCCTGGTCGGCCTGATCGCCTCCGAGGCGCGCCCGCTCAATCTCCAGGATGCCCAGAGCCACCCGGCTTTCGCCTATCTGCCGGAGACGGGCGAGGAGATCTACAACGCCTTCCTCGGCGTGCCGATCCTGCGCGCCGGCCGCACGCTCGGCGTGCTCGTCGTACAGAACCGCGCGCATCGCACCTATTACGACGAGGAAGTCGAGGCGCTGCAGACGACGGCCATGGTTCTGGCCGAGATGATCGCCGTCGGCGAATTGCAGGGCCTGGCCCGGCCCGGCACTTCGCTCGACGTGAAGCGCCCGCTTTCGCTCAAGGGCACGCCGCTTTCGGACGGCATCGCGCTCGGCCATGTCGTGCTGCACGAGCCGCGCGTCGTCGTCACGCAACTGATCGCCGAGGATTCGGACCGCGAGAGCCAGAGACTCGAGGCGGCGATCGCCAGCCTGCGCCTGTCCGTGGACGACATGCTTTCGCGCGACGACATCGCGCTCGCCGGCGAGCATCGCGACATCCTCGAAGCCTATCGCATGTTCGCCTATGACCGTGGCTGGGTCCGTCGCATGGACGAGGCGATCCAGAACGGCCTGTCCGCCGAGGCGGCGGTCGAGAAGGTCCAGAGCGACACGCGCGCGCGCCTGCAGCGCCAGACCGCTCCCTATCTGCGCGAGCGGCTGCACGATTTCG
>JAEWAD010000182.1 GCA_023391905.1 Pseudomonadota bacterium
CACTGGAACAGCTCGTCGCGCTCTCGGTCGATCCGCGCACCGGCATGCGCGTGACCCAGTTCAACATGAAGTGGGTCGAGCAGGCCGGGCTCGTGAAGTTCGACTTCCTCGGCCTGAAGACGCTGACGACGCTGTCGACGGCGGTGAAGCTGATCGCCAAGCGCGGCATCGAGGTCGATCTCGCCGCCATCCCGCTCGACGACCGGGCGAGCTACGACATGCTGACGCGCGGCGAGACGGTCGGCGTGTTCCAGCTGGAAAGCCAGGGCATGCGCAAGGCCCTGATGGGCATGCGGCCCGACCGCTTCGAGGACATCATTGCGCTCGTGGCGCTCTATCGCCCGGGTCCGATGGACAACATCCCGACCTACAACGCCCGCAAGCATGGCGAAGAGGAGCCGGACTACTATCACCCCCTGATCGAGGTCGTGCTGAAGGAGACGCACGGCGTCGTCATCTACCAGGAACAGGTGATGCAGATCGCGCAGATCCTGTCCGGCTATTCGCTCGGCGAAGCCGACATGCTGCGTCGCGCCATGGGTAAGAAGATCAAGGCGGAGATGGACGCCCAGCGCGACCGTTTCGTCGTCGGCGCCATCAAGCAGGGGCTGACCAAGGAACACGCCAACTCGATCTTCGACATGCTGGCGAAGTTCGCCGACTACGGCTTCAACAAGAGCCACGCAGCGGCCTACGCGCTCGTCGCCTACCAGACCGCCTATCTGAAGGCGAACTATCCGGTCGAATTCCTCGCCGCGTCGATGACGCTCGACATGGGCAATACCGACAAGCTGAACGATTTCCGCCGCGAGGCGATGCGCCTCGGCATCACGGTCGAGCTGCCCTCGGTCAACCGCTCCGGCGCCGTCTTCGACGTCGAGGACGGGCGCATCCTCTATTCGCTCGCCGCCGTGAAGGGCGTCGGCAGCCAGGCGGTGGAACATCTGGTCGAGAGCCGGGCGGGCCGGCCCTTCCGCGACCTTTCCGATTTCGCGTCGCGCATCAATCCGCGCATCCTGAACAAGCGGACGCTCGAAAGCCTGATCTGCGCCGGCGCGCTCGATACCCTGAATTCGAACCGCGCCCGCGTCATCGCCGGCCTCGAGCGCATCATGGCGATCGGCAACCGCGTCGTCGAAGGCACGGCGATCGGCCAGAACGACTTCTTCGGCCTCGGCGGCGGCAGCGGGCAGGGCGAGACGCTGACCTTGCCGGACGTCGATCCCTGGATGCCGTCGGAACAGTTGCAGCGCGAGCATGCCGTCGTCGGCTTCTACCTGAGCGCCCATCCGCTCGACGAATATGCGCCGATCCTGAAGCGGATGCGCGTGCAGAGCTGGGCCGAGTTCTCCGAAGCCGTGCGCCACGGCGCCGTGGCGGGTCGTCTCGCCGGCACCGTCACCTCGCGCCAGGAGCGCAAGACGCGCACCGGCAACCGCATGGGCATCGTCCAGTTCTCCGATTCGACCGGCCAGTTCGAGGCGATCCTGTTCTCCGAGGCGCTGCACGAGTTCCGCGACCGGCTCGAGCCGGGCAATTCGGTGATCGTCCAGGTCGGCGCCGAGGACAGGCCCGAGGGCATCGGCGTGCGCATCGTCACGGTGAAGCCGCTCGACCAGATGACGACGGGCATCAAGCAGCTCCGCGTCTTCCTGCGCGGCGAGGAGCCGCTGCCGAGCATCGAGCGGCAGCTGGCGAAGGGCAGGGGCGATGGCGACGTCAGCCTGGTGCTGATGCTCGACAAGGGTCAGCGCGAGGTCGAGGTGCAGCTGCCAGGCCGCTACCAGCTGTCGCCGCAGATCGCGAGCGCGCTTCGGGCGGTGAACGGCGTCGTGCAGGTCGAGCTGGTGTAGGCGGCGTTTCGCCGGTTCCGATGGGCCCCTCCGCCGTCATCCCTGCGCAAGCAGGGATCCATGCCGACGCACGCTCGGGCGCCGCGCGGCATGCAACCCGGCGGAAGTGGATCCCGGCCCGGAGGCCGGGATGACGGGGAGCTCGGGGCAGGGTGCGAGCCGCGCACCCGCCCTCGCCGACTTGTGTTGATGCAGTGCGGCGAAACGCTTGCGCTTCCGCTTCTCCCCGCCTATAAGGCGCCCATTCCACACGTGGGGCTCGGGCTCCGGCGGCGATTTGTGAATCGTCTGACGGAACCCACCGGTGTCGCAATCGCGGCTTTCCCCACGGAGGCTGAAACCGGTAAAAGGAGATAGGGCCATGGCTCTTCCGGATTATTCGATGCGCCAGCTGCTCGAGGCGGGCGTTCACTTCGGTCACCAGAAGCATCGCTGGAACCCGAAGATGGCGCCGTACCTCTATGGCGTCCGTAACAACATCCACATCATCGACCTGGCCCAGACCGTGCCGATGCTGCACCGCGCCCTGCAGGCTGTCAGCGACACCGTCGCCGGCGGCGGCCGCGTGCTCTTCGTCGGCACCAAGCGCCAGGCTTCCGATCCGGTCGCCGCGGCTGCCAAGCGCTGCGCCCAGTACTACGTCAACTCCCGCTGGCTCGGCGGCATGCTGACCAACTGGAAGACCATCTCGAACTCGATCCAGCGCCTGCGTCACCTCGACGAGCTGCTCTCGTCGGACGTCCAGGGCCTGACGAAGAAGGAGCGCCTGACGCTGACGCGCGAGCGCGACAAGCTCGAGAACGCTCTCGGCGGCATCAAGGACATGGGCGGCATTCCGGACCTCCTGTTCGTCATCGACACGAACAAGGAAGCCCTGGCCATCCAGGAAGCCCGTCGCCTGAACATCCCGGTCGCGGCGATCATCGATTCGAACTCCGATCCCGATGGCATCACCTACCCGATCCCCGGCAATGACGACGCCGGCCGCGCGCTGACGCTCTATGGCGACCTGGTCGCCCGCGCCGCCCTCGACGGCATCCTGCGCGCTTCGGGCCAGGCTGGTGTCGACCTCGGCGCCCAGGACGACGTCTATGACGACGCGATCCCGGCCGAGGAAGCCGGCGAGGAAGCCCCGGCTGCCTGAGCCATCCGCGCCGTCGCCCGCGCGCCGGGCGGTGGAACGATCTGAAACAAACGCAGCCGGGCGCCTTTGCCCGGCTGTTCGTTAGAACAACATGAAACGAGGCCGACGATGACCATTTCCGCTTCGATGGTGAAGGACCTGCGCGAGAAGACCGGCGCGGGCATGATGGACTGCAAGGCCGCGCTGCAGGAGAACAACGGCGACATCGAAGCCGCGATCGACTGGCTGCGCACCAAGGGCCTGGCCAAGGCCGCCAAGAAGGCCGGCCGCGTCGCCGCCGAGGGTCTGGTCGGCGTCGCGTCGTCGGGCAACAAGGCGGTTGCGGTCGAAGTCAACTCCGAGACCGATTTCGTCGCTCGCAACGTCGATTTCCAGCAGCTGGTCCAGAAGGTCGCCGAGGCGGCTCTGGGCACCGATGGCTCGGTCGCCGCTGTCGCCGGCGCCGCCTTCGACGGCTCGGACAAGAACGTCGAGCAGGCCATCACCACCGCCGTCGCCACGATCGGCGAGCACATGAACCTGCGTCGCGCGGCTGCGGTCAGCGTCGACAACGGCATCGTCGCCAGCTACGTCCACTCGGCCGTCGCGCCGGGCCTCGGCAAGATCGGCGTGCTCGTCGGCCTCGAGTCGACCGGTGACAAGGACAAGCTGCTCGCGCTCGGCCGCCAGGTGGCGATGCACATCGCCGCGACCAACCCGCTGTCGGTTCGCCCCGAGGAGCTGGACGCCGACGTCGTCGCCCGCGAGCGCGCCGTCTACGCCGAGCAGGCGCGCGAGTCCGGCAAGCCGGAAGCCATCATCGAGAAGATGGTCGAGGGCCGCGTCCGCAAGTTCTACGAGGAAGTCGTGCTTCTCTCGCAGGCCTTCGTGATCAACCCCGACCTGACCGTCGAGAAGGCCCTCAAGGCCGCCGAGTCGGACGTCGGCGCGCCGATCGAACTGAAGACCTTCGTCTCGTTCCGCCTCGGTGAAGGCGTCGAGAAGGAAGAGTCCGATTTCGCGGCCGAGGTTGCCGCCGCGGCCGGCACGAAATAACCGGGGAACACGGGTTCCTTCG
>JAEWAD010000185.1 GCA_023391905.1 Pseudomonadota bacterium
ATCTCGGTCAGGGCGAGACGGCCGAGAGCCTGCGCGGTCGCCTCGCCGACGAGATCCCGTTCGACGACGACGATCTGCGCCGGCTGGTCGACCGCTTGTCCGCGAGCGGCGCCAACGACAAGAAGAGCGCCGCACGCCTCGCGCCCATCCTGTCGGCCGATACGCCGGAGGGCCGCTCGGCCGCCTGGCTTGCCTACTGGATGACCAGCGACGGCGGCAAGCTGCGCGCCCTGTCAAGCCTTGCCGCGAAATCGATCCGCGACGGCTGGCCCGGCCTCGAGGAGACGCTGGAGGCCGAGCGCGAGCGCATCGACTATCTGCTCGATCGCATCGCCTCCGCCGAGGCCTATGCCGTGACGAGCGCGCTGCTGACCCTCGGCGACGCCGTGATCAGCGGCTACGAGCGGGCCAAGCAGTTGCGCGGCGCCCTCGATTTCCAGGATCTGGTGGTGAAGACCGCCAACCTGCTCTTGCGCGCCGACGCGGCCGCCTGGGTTCATTACAAGCTCGATCGCGGCCTCGATCACATCCTCGTCGACGAGGCGCAGGACACCAGCCCGCGCCAGTGGCAGGTGATCGAGCGGCTGGCGAGCGAGTTCTTCTCCGGCCAGAGCGCCCGCGACGTCACGCGCACCTTCTTCGCGGTCGGCGATGAGAAGCAGTCGATCTACTCGTTCCAGGGCGCGGTTCCCGCCTGGTTCGCTCGCCAGCGCGAGAAGATGCGCGCCCGCGCCCGGGATGCAGCCGCCCTGTTCCACGAGCTCGAGCTGCAGCTCTCCTTCCGTTCGACGCCGGACGTGCTCGCCGCCGTCGATCGCGTCTTCGCCGCCGAGGAGGCGCATGCCGGCCTGACGCGCGACCGGGTGCCGACGGTGCATGCCGCGGCGCGCCGGCTCGATCCCGGCCGCGTCACCTACTGGCCGCCGATCGAGGCCGACAAGGCGGCCGTGCCGGATGACTGGCACACGCCGCTCGACCATCTCGGCACCAAGAGCCCCGAGGTCCGCCTCGCCGAGCGGATCGCCGCGACGATCGCTACCTGGAAGCGCGACGGCGCGACGATCGCCGCCACCGGCAAGAAGATCCGCGAGGGCGGCATCCTCGTGCTGACCCGCAAGCGCGGGCCCCAGACCGACGCCATCAACCGTGCCTTGAAGGCGGCAGGCCTCTCGGTCGCCGGCGCCGACCGGCTGGCGCTGGCGAGCCACATCGCCGTGCTCGACCTGATGGCGCTTGCCGACATCCTCCTGCAGCCGCGCGACGATCTTTCGCTCGCGGCGCTGCTGAAGAGCCCGCTGCTCGGACTGACCGAGGACGAGCTCTACGCGCTGGCGCAGCCGCGCGCCGGCTCGCTCTGGTCGGCGCTCGACCGTTCGGCGGAGCCGGCTGCGATGCGCGCGGCGGAGCAGTTGAAGACCTGGCGCGTCCGCGCCGAGCATGTCAGCCCCTATGCCTTCTTCGCGAGGCTGCTCGGGCCGGAGGGCGGCCGGCGGAAGCTGCTGGCGCGGCTCGGGCCGGAGGCGGACGACGTGCTGGACGAGTTCCTGGCGCAGGCGCTGGCGCATGAGCAGGCGTCCGTGCCGTCGCTTCAGGGTTTCGTCGGCTGGATGCGCGAGGCGGCGACCGAGATCAAGCGCGACGCCGACCTCGCCCGCGACGAGATCCGCGTCATGACCGTGCATGGCGCCAAGGGGCTCGAGGCGGACATCGTCTTCCTCGTCGACACCGGCTCCAAGCCCGTTCATGCCAGCCACGATCCGAAGATCGTGGCGCTGGCGGACGATCCCGACGACGCCGACGGCGCGCCGCTGGTCTGGATCGCGCCCGGCGCCCGCAAGCCGCATGTCGTCGAGGAGGCGCTCGACACGCTGCGGGAAAAGGCGCGCGAGGAATATCGTCGGCTGCTCTATGTCGGGCTGACGCGGGCGCGCGACCACCTGATCGTCTGCGGCACGATGAAGGCGAACACCGGCGCCGAGCGGCTCTGGCACGAACTGGTCGGAACCGCGCTCGGCACCGAGGGGCACACCGTGCCGGTCGACCTCGCCGGCGATGCCTTCGACACGATCGAATGGCGCGAGGACTGGAACCGGGCGCCTGCGCCGGCGCGGGCCGAACCCGTCGCGCCTTCCGTCTCCCCGGTCATCGCACCGCCTGACTGGCTGCTGCGGCCGGCGCCGGCGGCATTGCCGCCACCGCGCCGCCTCTCGCCCTCGACGGCGGTCGGCTTCGCAGAGGCCGAGCCGGCCTTTCCACCGGTGACGGCGCTCGACGCGCGGCTCGACCCCGCGGCGCTGACCGCGCTCGACCGCGGCCGCGTCATCCATCGCCTGTTGCAGGCTCTGCCCGACCATCCGCGCGATCTCCGCGCCGATGTCGCCGCCCAGTATCTCGAAGTCGTCGGCAAGGACTGGGACGCGGCGGCGCGGCAGGCCCTCCTGGACTCGATCCTGCCGATCCTCGATGATGATTCGTTCGCCGAACTGTTCGGGCCCGAGAGCCGGGCCGAGGTGCCGATCGCCGGGCTGATCGAGACGCGGAGCGGGCCGGCCTCGGTTTCCGGGCGGATCGACCGGCTCGTCGTGCTGCCCGACCGGGTGATGATCATCGACTACAAGACCAACCGCCCGGCCCCGCGAAGGCTCGAGGATGTGCCGGATTCGCACCTCGCCCAGCTCGCGCTCTACCGCGCCGTGCTGGCCGAGCTCTATCCCGACCGGCCGGTCGAGACGGCGCTGCTCTGGACCGAGATCCCGCTGTTGATGGCGATCCCGGCGGCGTTGCTCGATAGTCGCATGGCTGCCATTACCGCCGCGTGAGAGCCGTTCGCCTTGACCCTGATCGGGCGCCTTCCTACCTTAGAACCACTCTTCCCCACACTTTTGAGGGCTTGCCATGGCGACTGCCAAAGTAACGGATAGTTCCTTCGACGCCGACGTTCTGGGGGCATCCGGCCCGGTCGTCGTTGATTTCTGGGCGGAATGGTGCGGTCCGTGCCGCATGATCGCGCCGGCGCTGGAGGAGATCCAGACCGAGATGGAAGGCAAGGTGACGATCGCCAAGCTGAACATCGACGAGAATCCGGACATCGCGGTGCGCTACGGCGTCCGCTCGATCCCGACGCTGATCCTGTTCAAGGACGGCGAGCCGACCTCGATCCAGGTCGGCGCCGCGCCGAAGAGCCGGCTGGCCGAGTGGATCAAGGGCGCGATCTGATCGCCTGCCTGACGATCGACGAGCGTTTCAAACGGGGCCCGCGTGGCCCCGTTTTCCTGTCCGGAGGGGGTTAACAGGCCTCTGCCTGTTATCAGCGCGGTAACGTCCCGTTAGCGGCGAGCACCGTACCGCCGAGATAGAGCGAGCCGCAGATCAGGATGCGCGGCGCGATGCCGGGCGGCAGCGCCTTGCGGATGGCGGCGAGCGCCGCCTCGACCCCCGCCGTGGCGGTCGACGCGATGCCGGCGGCCTCGGATGCGGCGGCAAGCTCGACCGGGTCGCGCCCGGCGTTCGAGCCTTCGATCGGCACGGTGTAGACGTGCTGGGCGAGGCCGGCGAAGGGGCGGAAGAAGCCGACCGGGTCCTTGGTGACCAGCATGCCGGCGATCAGGTAGAGCGGCCGCGAGACGCGCTCCTCGAGATCGGCCACCGCCTCGGCGACGACGAGGCCGGCGCCGGGGTTGTGGCCGCCGTCGAGCCAGATCTCCGATTCCGGCGGCGCCTGGTCGACCAGCTTGCCGCTGGTCAGCCGCTGCATCCTGGCCGGCCATTCGACGTTTTGCAGGCCCGCCTCGATGGCCGCGACCGGCACGTCGAGGCTGGAGCGGCGGAGCGCCGCGATGGCGGTGCCGGCGTTCACATATTGATGCCGGCCGGGCAGGCGCGGCGGCGGCAGGTCCAGGAGCCCGTCCTCGTCCTGGTAGACGAGGCGGCCGCGCTCGGCATGCGACACCCATTCCTGGTTGCCGACGAAGAGCGGCGCGGCAAGCCTCGCCGCGTCGCGCTCGATCACGTCGAGCACGATCGGCGTCTGCGGCGCCACCACGACCGGACGGCCGCGCTTGATGATGCCGGACTTCTCGTGCGCGATGCCGTCGAGGGCGCTGCCGAAGAACTTCTCGTGGTCGACCGAGATCGGCGTGATGACGGCGACGTCGGGCCGGTCGATGATGTTGGTCGCGTCGTAGCGGCCGCCGAGGCCGACCTCGAGCAGCGTCACATCGGCCGGATGGTCGGCGAACAGCTTGAAGGCGGCCGCCGTCGTGATCTCGAAATGGGTGATCGGCGCGCCGTCATTGACCTTCTCGATCTCCAGCAGCGTGTCGACCAGCTCGTCCTCGTCGACGAAGCGGCCGCCGCCGGCCTGGCCGAGGCGGATGCGCTCGTGGAAGCGGACGAGATGCGGCGAGGTGTAGACATGCACGCTGTAGCCGGCCGCCTCCAGCATGGCGCGCAGGAAGGCGGTGGTCGACCCCTTGCCGTTGGTGCCGGCGATGTGCAGCACCGGCCCGAGTTTGGTCTCGGGCGCGCCCAGCTTCGCCATCAGCGGCTTCAGCCGGTCGAGCGAGAGGTCGATTTCCTTGGGGTGAAGCTGGAACAGGCGCTCCAGGATGACGGTGCTGCGATCCATGACGATATCCATGACGCGATCCCGCGGCGCGGGCCGGGGGGCCGCGCGAAGGC
>JAEWAD010000016.1 GCA_023391905.1 Pseudomonadota bacterium
CGATCTCGGCCATGCCGCCGACGCGGATGCGGTCGCCGAGCCTGGTGATGGCGATCTTGTAGGTCTCGTCCATGATCGTCGAGACCGGCGCGCGCGCCTCGTCGACGATCGGCACGGTGATCGAATAGCCCTTGACCGGATAGACCGGCACGCTGAGGCCGAGCGGCTTCAGCAGCTGCGGCGTGAAGCTGCCCATGGCGGCGATGACGACGTCGCTCGCGATCTCGCCGGTCGAGGTCCGCACGGCCGCCACGCGCGTTCCCTCCGTGCGCAGGCCGAGGATATCGGTGCCATAGCGGAACGAGACGCCGAGCGCCTCGGCCAGCTTCGCCAGCGCATTGGTAAACTTGAAGCAGTCACCGGTCTCGTCATGCGGCAGCCGCAGCCCGCCGACGATCTTGTCGCGGACATGGGCGAGGCCGGGTTCGGCGGCGACGCAGCCGGAAGCGTCCAGCACCTCGAAGGGCACGCCGTCCTTCTGGAGCACGTCGACGTCCTTGCCGATGCCGTCCAGCTGCTTCTGCGTCCGGAACAATTGCAGCGTGCCCTGCTCGCGGCCGTCATATTGGATGCCGGTTTCGGCCCGCAGCTCGATCAGGCATTCGCGCGAATATTCGGCGATCCGCACCATGCGGCTCTTGTTGGTGGCGTAGCGGGCCGAGGTGCAATTGCCGAGCATCGCGATCACCCAGCGCCAGGTGTCGGCGTCGAGCATCGGTTGGATGATCAGCGGCGCGTATTTCATGAACACCCACTTCACCGCCTTCTGCGGGATGCCGGGTGCGGCCCAGGGCGAGGAATAGCCGGGCGAGATCTCGCCGGCATTGGCGAAGCTGGTCTCCAGCGCAGGACCGGGCTGGCGGTCGAGCACCGTCACTTCATGCCCGGCCTTGGCCAGGTAGTATGCGGACGTCACGCCGATGACGCCGGCGCCGAGAATGGTGATCTTCATGGCTTTCCCCGTCCGCGCGCCGGCCGGTGCCGCCGCGCGTCGCCCAGATTTCTCTGGCCTCTATCATATTGGGCCATCCTGCGAAGGTTCGAGCTATTCGCGCATGATCATGCGATAGATGACTCGACTTAGAAATTTCCTGCGCACGCTATGAAGGAAGCTGCATGTCCGGGCTCGATGCCATCGACCGCAACATCATCCGTCAGCTGCGCCTGGATGCGCGCGTCAGCAACGCCAGGCTCGCCGAGGTGGTGGGCCTGTCACCCTCGGCCTGCCTCAGGCGGGTGAAGATCCTCGAGGAAAGCGGTGTGATCCGTGGTTATACCGCCCTCGTCGCGACAGGCGCGGCGGGGGAGGGGATCGCCGTCATCGTGCAGATCACGCTGGAGCGGCAGACCGAGGACTATCTCAACCGCTTCGAGGCGGCGGTGCGCAAACACCCTGAGATTCGCGAGTGCTTCCTGATGACCGGTGGGTCGGACTATTTCCTGCGCGTCGAGGTCGAGACGGCGGCCGGGTTCGAGCGGGTGCACAAGGAGATATTGTCGGCGCTGCCCGGGGTCGCCCGCATCCATTCGAGCTTCGCCATCCGCAACGTGCTGTCGGCGCGCCGGCCCGGCTAGGGCCGGGAATCGATTCTCTTCCGCCGATTGAGAATCGGGTTCCAGAATCGGCCTCGCAAGAAAGAACCCGCCCTGCCGGGCGGGTTCAGGATGGAGATTGTGCAGCAGTCGATCAGCGCTGGCCGCCCTTGGGCGGCATGTCGCGATTCTTGTGCTGCGAGCCTTGCTGATGCGTCTTCTCGGACGCCTGGCTCTGCTGGCGCTGGCCGGACTGCTCGCCGCCCTTCTTGCCCATTTCGGAGGCCCGTTTCGGGTCGTTTGCGAAGTTTCCGGATCCACCGCGCTGGTCTTTGTTGGGCATATCGCTCACTCCAATAAACCCCGTCCGGTGTTAGAACCCGCCGTCCGGCCAATCGTTCCGAACTTTGCCGGATAACGCGATGCGATGGGCCTGCGTCACGGGATTCTGGTGCGCTCGTGTTGACAGACGAAGGCTCGCTGCCTATGGTCCGCCCGAATTTTCGAGCGGGCGCCTTGGGCGCTCGTTTCGTTCCCGGAACCCTTTCGTGAGCGTCGCGCCATGAAGATCAAGAACTCGCTCAAGTCCCTTCTCGGGCGCCATCGTGCCAACCGGCTCGTTCGCCGCAAGGGCCGTGTTTTCATCATCAACAAGGTCAATCCGCGCTTCAAGGCCCGTCAGGGCTGATGAAGGGCGCGCGTCGCGCGCCGGCTGGATTTGGTTTTGACGATGCCCGCATGAAGGCTATGATGGCCATCATGCGGGCATTTGTCGTTTCTCTCGTCGCCCTGGCCGCTCTGGCCGTGCCGTCGCTTTCGCTGGCGAAGGACGCGCCGGCGCCCGGCGACCTCGGCAGCCAGAGCCTCGAGCAGCTCTTCGCCACGCTCGGCACGCCTGGTGACGAGCAGGCGGGCTCCGCCGCCGAGGCGGAGATCCAGCGCCGCTGGCTGCTCTCCGGCAGCGATACGATCGACCTTCTGATGCAGTGGGCGGCCGAGGCCGTGGCCACGAAGGACTATGGTCGCGCCTTCGACTTCCTCGATGCGGTGGTGACGCTGAAGCCGGGCTATGCCGAGGGCTGGAACCGCCGCGCGACGCTCTTCTTCCTGCAGGACGACTACGGCAAGGCGCTTTCCGACCTCGAGAAGGTGCTGGCGCTCGAGCCGCGCCATTTCGGGGCGCTGTCCGGCCTTGGCATGATCCTGAACGAGATCGGCCGCAAGAAGGAGGCTCTCGCCGCCCTGCAGAAGGCGCTGGTGATCGATCCCTATCTCGACGACCAGGTCCGCGACACGGTCAAGTCGCTGGAGCCCGAGGTGGCGGGCCGGGAGATCTAGTCCCTCCGCCGCGCAGGCCGCTGCGGACTGGTTCTGACGCCTTCCCCGCGTGTTGCAGGGGCCCTCATGCAAACGGCCACCCCTCCGTCGGGAGGGGTGGCCGTTTGGCTTTGCAGGCTCGTTGGGACGAGCGGCGCGGTCAGCGCTGGCCGTCCTCGGTGCCGGTGCCGACGAAGGCGATGCGCAGCATGTTGGTCGCGCCCGGCGTGCGCAGCGGCACGCCGGCGGTGATGATGATGCGGTCGCCGCTCTTCGCGAAGCCTTCGCGATTGGCGATGAAGCAGGCGCGGTTCACCATGTCGTCGAGGTTGTAGGCGTCGTCGCTGACGACGCAGTGCAGGCCCCAGACGATCGAGAGCCGGCGCGCGGTCGAGACGATCGGCGACAGCGCGATGATCGGCGTCATCGGCCGCTCGCGGGCGGCGCGCAGGCCGGTCGAGCCCGAGGCCGTGTAGCAGCAGATCGCGGCGAGGTTCAGCGTCTCGGCGATCTGGCGCGCGGCGGCCGAGATGGCGTCGGCGCCGGTCGCCTCCGGCTCGGTGCGCTGCGCGTGCATGATGTTCCGGTGGTTCGAATCGAGCTCCACCTGGGTGGCGATCCGGTCCATCGTCGCGACGGCTTCGATCGGGAAGGCGCCCGCCGCGGATTCGGCCGACAGCATGATCGCGTCGGCGCCCTCGTAGACGGCCGTCGCCACGTCCGAAACCTCGGCGCGGGTCGGCACAGGAGCGGTGATCATCGATTCGAGCATCTGCGTCGCCACGACCACCGGCTTGCCGGCGCGGCGGCAGGCGCGGGTGATCTGCTTCTGGATGCCCGGAACCTGCTCGAGCGGCATCTCGACTCCGAGATCGCCACGCGCAACCATCAGCGCGTCGGAGATCTCGATGATCTCCGCCAGGCGCTGCACGGCCTGCGGCTTCTCGATCTTCGACATGATGCCGGCGCGGCCGGCCGCGATCTTGCGCACTTCGGCGACGTCGTCCGGACGCTGCACGAAGGAGAGCGCGATCCAGTCGACATTGGCCTGCAGCGCGGCGTCGAGGTCGGCGCGGTCCTTCGGCGTCAGGGCGCCCGTCTTGATCGTCGAATCGGGGACGCTGACGCCCTTGCGGTCGGAAAGCCTGGTGCCGACCTCGACCGTGGTGAGCGCGCTCTTGCCGTCGGCCGAGATGACGCGGAGGCGAACCTTGCCGTCGTCGATCAGCAGGCGATGGCCGGGCTCGAGAACCTCGAGGATCTCCGGATGGGGCAGGTAGACGCGGCCGGGGGTGCCCGGCGTCGGATCGCTGTCGAGCACGAAGTTCTGGCCGACGGTGATGTCGACCGCCTTGTCGGCGAATGTCCCGAGGCGCAGCTTGGGACCCTGCAGATCGGCGAGGATGCCGATCGGACGGCCGACATCGGCTTCCACGGTGCGAATGATGCGAACCAGCTCGTTGAGCTTGTCGTGCGCCGTGTGGCTCATATTGATGCGGAAGACGTCGGCGCCGGCCCGGAACAGGGCCTCGATCGTCGTCTTGTCGGAGGAGGCTGGACCCAGGGTCGCGAGAATTCTGACCTTACGCGACCGTCTCATTTTCGATTTGCTCCTTGCTGGGCAGGTTCGTTGAGCTGGATGGTCCAGCTGGTTTGTTCGCCGGTGTCGACTTCGAAGAAGCCGGAACGATTAAATCCACGCGGCACGCAATCTTCGGTGCCCTCGATGGTAAACATTTTGTCCTTGGTGCACATCACGTATTTGCCGCTCCACTCGCCGCCCTGGTCGTAGTCGACCGCATAGACGTAATAGTAGCGTGACACGAGCGTGCCGCTGACGAGCGTTTCGCAGCTATTGACCGGTACGTTCCACCAACCTTCGGTGGTCCAGACTTTCTTGTCCTTGTAGCCGATGGCGACGCCAACTCGACTGGGCGTCTTGTTGCAGAGGCGGAGGTCGGCGGAAGCCGGCGCGGTCTGCAGGAACAGGGCTGCGAGCGCGGCCGCCGAGGCCAGGAGGGCCGTCCGCGGCCAGGATCGAAGCAGGCATGATCGCATCGAGAGGGTCGCGAACCGGTTGACGCAGGAGGCAGCTTTATGCCGCTGCGGCTTTCCGGCTGTCAACCATGACGGGATCGGGTCGGCCGCGTCCGAGGCCGGCGCGGGGCGCGGGCTGGCCGCGGCTTTCGGGTCGAGGAATCGCATGGCCCAGATGTCCAAAAAGATCGCGGCGGCATGATGGCTGAAACCGAGGCGAGGCGGGGGGCTGGGGC
>JAEWAD010000039.1 GCA_023391905.1 Pseudomonadota bacterium
ACGCGAAGCCGAGCACCGCCATCAGGCAGCCGATAACCACGCCGTCGGCGCCGATGTTCGACTGGCTGATGCCGAACAGCGCCAGCGAGGCGGCGCCGAGACCGACCGTGCCGAGCCAGCGCAGGCCGAAACGGCCGGCGAGCTTGCCGGCGATCGGCCCGGCGATGGCGGAGGCGACGACGAGCGGCATCATGAACAGGCCCGCCTGCAGCGGCGTCCGGCCGTAGACATATTGCAGCTCCTGCGCCAGCAGCAGCTCGAAGCCGGCGAACGAACCGGACGCGACGAAGGCCATCAGCATGCCGACAGAGATCGCCGGCTTGCGGAACAGCGACAGGTCGAGCATCGGCTCCGCCGCGACGACCTGCAGCCGTGCGAACCAGGCCATCAGGCCGAGCCCCAGCGCGAGAATGCCGAAGACCGAGGCCGAGGGCCCCGCCTTAAAGCCGGACTTCACCGCATAGACGGTCGCGATCAGGCCGGCGATCAGAAGCAGGGCATGGCCGATCTTCCAGCTCCCCTCCGCCGCGACCGGCCGGTTCGGAATGAACCAGAACACCACCGGCAGCACGACCAGCATGATCGGCACGTTGATCAGGAACACCGATCCCCACCAGAAATGCTCGAGCAGGAAGCCGCCCGTCAGCGGGCCGATCGCCGCGCCGGCCGAGGCGACGGTGCTCCAGACGCCGAGCGCCAGCGCCCTCTCCTTCGGATCCTCGAAGGTCTGCCGGATGATGGCCAGCACGCTCGGAATGATCATCGACGAGCCGACCGCCAGCAGGACGCGCGCCAGGATGAGCATCATCGCGGTCTGGGAAAAGGCGGCGCAGACCGACGCCGTCCCGAAGATGGTCAGGCCGGTCAGCATCAGCCGACGATGGCCGACGCGGTCACCGAGCGTGCCCATCGGCACGAGCAGGCCGGCCATGACCAGCGGATAGATATCGATGATCCAGAGGATCTCCGTGCCCGAGGCGCCGAGCGCGACGGTCAGCGAAGGCACGGCGATGTGCAGGATCGTCATGTCGACGACCACCGGCAGGAACGCCAGGATCACGGCGCTCAGGACCAGCCAGCGATTGCGCGGCGCGACAGTCATTTTCAACTCCATTCCCGCGCCACGGGGATTGCCGGCGCCGGGGGAGCCGATATATATCCGTCCAGACGGTATTAAAAGAGAAAAACGACATGGGCAGACGGCCGACGATCGATCGCGCGGGATTGCTGGATGCGGCCGACCGCGTCATCGCCAAGGGCGGCGTCACCAGCCTGACCATCGACGCGGTCGCCGCCGAGGCAGGCGTCAGCAAGGGCGGCGTGCTCTATTCCTTCGGCACCAAGGACGCGCTGATCAAGGCGATGCTGGAACGCGCCGGCGAATCCTATGAGGGACTGGTCAGCGACTATCTGGCGACCCGGGGCGCGGAGCCCTACGCGGCCGCCGCGGCGCATGTCGACGCCAGCCATCGCGAGGACCGGCTGGCCGCCATCCGTGCCAGCGCGCTGCTCGCCAGCCTGGTGCGCTCGCCGGAATACCGCAACGAGATCCAGGGATCCTATCGGGAGCTTTTCGAAAAGATCGACACCCAGACCCAGGCGGGTCGACGGGCGCTGACGGCGGTTCTCGCCGCGGAGGGCGCGTTCCTGCTGCGCGGCCTCGGCCTGGCCGAATTCGAAAACGACAGCTGGGACGCGATCTTCGCCGACATCCGGGCGATCCTGCCCGCATAGGCGCGCCGACGTATCAAGATTGACGGGCGCGCCGGTCATCGGCGCGCCCGCATTTCTCAGGCGAGGCCGGTCTGCCGCGGCCGCAACGTGAAGAGCCGCGCCGCCTCGATGGTGGCGGGATCCGCCGCAAGACGCACGCCGCCGATCGGCAGGTCGCTGTCGATCCGCTTGGTCGCATTGTGGAGGCCGTCGTCGGCATAGATCTCGATCAGGCCGACATCGATGAAGATGCGAACCTGACGGAGCGCCGCCACCGCCGTCCGATAGCGCGGCACGACGCGATTGCCCGGCGGATCGAACACGAGCTCCAGCGTCATCCCGTCATAGACGAGCGACAGACCATGGTCCGGGTGCTCGAAGTCGAGCGTGAAGGGCGTCCCGGCAGCGGAGAACGCCAGTTCGATCTCTCCCAGCCCTTGCAGAAGCGGCGCAGCGACGCCGTCAGCCAGCGAAACCGGCGCGACGTCGGCCCTGAGGTCCCGCACGCTTTCGACCGGCGGCATGCGCAGCGCGCCGTCCCGCCAGACGAAGCGGCGCGGCAGCGTCATCGCCGAGGCGAAATCGCGGTCCTTGAAGACGTCGGTCCAGTTCGCCGCCCAGGCGATGCCGACCGGACCGCTCGCATGCTGGAAGGCCTGGATCGCATAGCAATCCGTGCCGAAATCGAGCTCGCGACGCAGGATCGGCACGAAATGCCGACCGTCGAAGCGGCCGACGATGGCGTAGCTCAGATTGCGCCGGCGCGTGGCCTCGTCGCGATAGCCGATCAGCCCGAACAACAGCGCGTACAGCCCCTCCCCCTCGCCGTCGAGGGCGATCAGGCAGGGACACTCCGCCGGGATGTTGCGGCGCAGCGGTTCCCGATGCAGGACATCGACGAAGCGCCAGCCTTCCACGCCCTCGGGATCGGCCGTCTCGTAGAGCAGCACGAGGCCGGCGGTGTCGTCGGCGCCGGCGACCAGCATCTTCCAGAGTCCGTCCGGACCGCGGAACACGTAGGGATCGCGGATATCCTTGCCGAAATTCGGAATCGCGGGCCGCGTGGTGATGATCGGCTGCGACGGCCCGGCGGCGAGAAGATCAGTCGAAACGGCCGTAATCTGCCATTCCTGGCTCGGCTCGCGACCGTCCTCGCGGTCGGTGTAGTAGACCCGCAGCGAGCCGTCCGCCTGCGGCACGGCCGAGCCGGAGAAGGCGCCGCCGGTCATCGCGTTGTCGGCGAGCAGCTCCGCCCTCGGCTCGAGGAAGACCGGCAGATGCGTCCAGTCGACCAGATTGTCGGAGACGGCATGGCCCCAGTGCATCGTGTTCCAGCGCCGGCCGTGCGGATAATGCTGGTAGAAGAGATGCGTCCGGCCATCGACCTCGCAGAGGCCGTTCGGGTCGTTCATCCAGCCGAAGGGCGGCTGGAAATGCAGGCCGTAGCGGGCATCGCTGGAGCGGTTCGCCTCGGTCGTCCGCAACAGGCGGATGCCCTCCGCCGTCACGCGCGCCGGCGCATAGGCATAGGCGAGCGACACGGAAGTCGCCGGCTCGTTCCAGGCAAAACGATAGGTGGCGGCGGCGGGCGCCTCGAACACCGTCCGGGTGAAATCGTCGGAGCGGGCGCCGGGAATCATGGCGAGATCCGCGCCATCACGGGTGACCCGAACCTCGGATACGGCGTCGCGGGTCGGCGCCTTCTGCCACAGATGCACGACATCGCCCGCATCCAGCCGGGTCTCGAATTCGGTCATTGCAAGACTATCCATTGTCGCCTCAGCCCTTGACGGCCGAGCTGATGAAGGAACTGACGAACCACTTCTGGAAGGCGAGGTAGAAGATCAGGACGGGGACCATCATCATCACCGACGCGGCCATGGCGCTGTTCCAGTAGACGCTGTCATGACCGAAGAAGCTGGCGATGCCGACCGAGATCGGGCGGGCGCGGTCGGTCTGGGTCACCATCAGCGGCCAGAGATACTGGTTCCAGGTCTCGATGCCGAGCAGGATCGCCACCGTCGCCAGCACCGGCAGGCTCAGGGGCAGGAACACCGACCAGTAGATCCGGAACGGCGAGGCGCCGTCGACGGTCGCCGCGTCATAGACGTCGCGCGGCACCTGGATGAAGAACTGGTAGATCAGGAAGATGTAGAGCGGGCTCGCCATCCAGGGCAGGATCTGCGCAGCGAAGCTGTCGCCGAGGCCGGCCTTGTTGACCAGGCTGAGCAGCGGCAGGACGATCGATTCCTGCGGCACGATATAGAGGCCGATCAGGCCGGTGAGTATCACCGCCCGGCCGGGCAGCCGGCCCCAGGCCAGCACGAAGGCCGCCATCGAGTTCAGGAAGACGCCGCCGAGCACCGTGCAGAACAGGATGATCAGCGAGTTGACCAGATAGCGCCCGAACGGCAGCGCGCCGCTGAACGTCGCGATGTCGGCGAAATTCTGCAGCGACGGATCGCTGACCCAGAAGGCGCGGAAGCTGCCCATGTCGGCCAGGATCTCGAAGCGGTCCGTCTTCAGGCTGGCGACGAAGAGCAGGAAGAGCGGCGAGATCACCACCAGCGCGATGATCAGCACGGCGACGAACTTGACGATCGCGCCGATGTCGCGCGGTTCGGACAGTTTGGCGACCTGCGCCGGGGCGGAAGCGGAGGTGACGGTGCTCATCGACGATCCCTCACGACGAAGCGCTGGACGAGCGAAACCACCAGCACGATCAGGAACAGGAGAATGGCGACGGCCGAGGCGAGGCCGAGCCGCTGGTCGACGAAGCCGGCCGTGAACATGTAGTGCACCAGCGTGTCGGTGGTGCCGCGCGGCCCGCCCTGGGTCAGGATGTTGACCTGGGTGAACAGCTTGAACGCCTGGATGGTGGTGATGATCAGCACGAAGATGTGGGTCTGGCGCAGGCTCGGCATGGTGACATGCCAGAAGCGCTGCCAGCGATTGGCGCCGTCCAGCTCCGCCGCCTCGTAGAGCGTCTCGGGAATGTTCTGCAGCCCGGCCAGATAGACGATCATCTGGAAGCCATAGGCCTGCCAGGCCGAGAGCAGCACGATCGACGGCATCGCCCAGTTCGGGTCGCCGAGCCAGTCGATCGGGCCGACCAGCCCGAAGCTCAGGAAGCCGACGATCTGGTTGAACGGACCGGTCGGATACTGGAACAGCGTCGACCAGATCACGCAGACGACGACCATCGAGGTGATCGCCGGAAGGAAGAACAGGCCGCGGAAGAAATTGCGATAGGGCAGCTTCTGGTTCAGCAGCAGCGCGATCGCCAGCGCGAAGCCGCACTGCACCGGCAGCACCATGATGGTGAAGCGGGTGACGTTCCAGAGCGCGGTCCAGAAGCCGGGATCGGTCAGGATGCGCGTGAAATTGTCGAGGCCGACGAAGCGGACCGGCACCGGTCGCGGGATCAGGCGCTGATTGGTCAGCGCGATCTCGAACGACGACAGGAACGGCACGAGCAGGAAAATGGTGATCAGGATGCAGGCGGGCAGCAGCATGCCCAGCTCCTGCAGCTTGCCGCCCCAGATCGGCGGCCTGCGCCGGTATGCGGCGCGGCCCGACCCCGGCGATGCCTGACTTGGCATGGGGGACGCTTGGCTCGACATGACGATGCCTCCCGGCTTCTTGTTTCCCGGCCGCGCGTCAGGGCGCGATCGGGTG
>JAEWAD010000077.1 GCA_023391905.1 Pseudomonadota bacterium
GGACTTTTCAGCCGCGGGCCGGCCATTCATGGCCGGCCGGCGGCGTTCTGCTGCCTCAGGATCCGATTTTCATGAATGATTATCTGCAGTTACTGCAAACCTATTTTCCCTATATCGCCAAGGGCGCGATCATCACGCTCGAGCTGACCGTGTTCTCGCTGATCGGCAGCGTCGTCATCGGCCTGCTCGCCACCTTCGCCAAGATGTCGGGCATCCGCGTCCTTGGCTATATCGCGGGCATCTATATCGAGCTGATCCGCGCGACCCCGGCGCTGCTGCAGCTGTTCATCATCTATTTCGGCCTGACCTCGTTCGGGATCCGGCTGGAGCCGATGGCCGCCGCGATCATCACCCTGTCGCTGGTCGGCGGCGCCTACGCGGCGGAAATCTTCCGGGCCGGCATCGAGGCGGTCGATCGCGGCCAGTTCGAGGCGGCGCGCAGCCTCGGCATGTCGACGCCGCTCGCCATGCGCCGGATCATCCTGCCGCAGGCCGGCGTGATCATCTTGCCGCCCTTCACCAATTTCATCATTTCCATGATCAAGGACACGTCGCTGGCCCTGACCATCTCCGTGCCGGAGATCATGTACCGGTCCTACGACGCGTCGAGCCAGTCCTATCGCAGCATGGCGATCTACTCGATGGCGGCGATCCTCTATCTGGCGATCTGCCTGCCGCTGTCCCGCGTCGCCAAGAGACTCGAACGCAAGAGGGCGGCCCAGTGAGCGCACCGATCCTTCATCTCGACGGCCTCCAGATGGCCTTCGGCGCGGTCCAGGTGCTGCGCGGCGTCGACCTCACGGTCCGCGAAGGCGAGAGCGTCGCCATCATCGGGCCGAGCGGCTCCGGCAAGAGCACGCTGCTGCGCTGCCTCAACCGGCTGGAGACGCCGACCGGCGGTACGGTGACCTTCGAGGGCAAGCCGATCACCGAGAAGACGAACGTCAACCATCTGCGCCAGCGGATGGGCATGGTGTTCCAGCACTTCAATCTGTTCCCGCACATGACGGCCCTCGGCAACATCATCGAGGCGCCGATCCATGTGCTGAAGATGGACCGGGCCAAGGCGGAGGCGCGCGGGCGCGAGCTGCTCGGCAAGGTCGGACTGCTGGAAAAGGCGGATTTCTATCCGCGCCAGCTTTCCGGCGGCCAGAAGCAGCGCGTCGCCATCGCCCGCTGCCTGGCGATGAACCCGCGTCTGCTGCTGCTCGACGAGATCACCTCGGCGCTCGACCCGGAACTGGTCGGCGAGGTGCTCGACGTCGTGCGCGATCTCGCCCGGCAGGGCATGACGATGATGCTGGTGACGCACGAGATGCGCTTCGCCCGCGAAGTCGCCGATCGCGTCGTGTTCATGGATGGCGGCGTCGTCGTCGAGGCCGGGCCGCCGGAAGAGATCTTCACCCGGCCGAAGAGCCCGCGCCTGCAGAAATTCCTGAAGGCGGTTCTGGAGCAGGTTTCCGAGGCCTGAGCAGGCCCGGCGGGCGAGGGGACCTCGCCCGTCATCAACCGGCTGCGGCCGCTAGGCCGTCGCGCCCGCCACGACGCTGACGGGCAGGGTGTATTCCCGCCGGTCGAAGCGGCCGCGCTCGAGCCGCTCGAGCAGCAGCTTGCCGCCCAACTCGCCCATCTCGTAGGCGGGCGAGCGGGCGGTGGTCAGGTCGAGGCCGGCATAGTCGTTCGAGGCGAAGGCGTTGAAGCCGGTGACGGCGACGTCGTCCGGCACGCGCGCCCCCCGCATCGCGAGAATGTGCAGGGCGACGACCGCGATCTTGTCGTTGGCGCCGATGATCACCTGCGGCAGACCAGATTTCTCAAACTGGTCCTCGAGCGCATGGGCGATCGAGGCTGGGTTGCTTTCGTCGCAGCGGATGATCTTGGCCGCGACACCGGCCTGTTTCATCGCCTGCCAGAAGGCCTCAAGGCGCAGCTCGATCGCCGGCCAGAAGATGTCCGGAATGACGATCAGGACCGATTTCGGCTTCCGCTCGAGCACCAGCTCGGCCAGCGCGCCGGCGCCGCCTGCATCGTCCTGGTTGACGAAGCAGGTATCGGGAATGCCGTCGGTGGCGCGGTCCTGGAACACCACCATCGGATGGCTCAACGTGCTGAACAGCTTGGTATTCTGCCGGCGGAGCTGGGCCGAGCCCGACAGCATCAGGCAGAGCCCGTCGACGACGTTCTCCTTGACCAGGAACGAGGCCTCCACCTGCTTCGGCTTGATACCGTGCAGCAGCAGGCCGAAGCCGCGATCGCTCAGATAGTTGGAGAGGCCGGCCACCAGATTGGTGGTGAACGGATCGGCCAGGAAGGTCGGCGACGGGTCGACGATCGCCATGCCGATGATCGAGCGGCGCAGCATGCGCAGGCCGCGGCCGGAACGGTTGGGCCGATAGCCGAGCTCGTTGATCGAGGCGAGGACACGCTGCAGCGTCGCCTCCGCGATGCCGTAGCGAACGCCGTTGACGACCTTCGACACCGTGGCGATCGACACGCCGGCATGGGCCGCGACGGTGTGTAGGTTGGGTTTGGCCATCTCTGGTCATGCTCCGGCAGCGGCGAGCCGTTGCACACGGCCTGAATCAGAACTCTAGAGGATGACGTCGCCTGGTTAAACGTTTGATACGGCAATAAAAACCGTTGTCCGAGGGTCCACGCGCCGTAATCGGTGCGGTTCCTCTTGCCTTTCCGGTTGCACAATCCCGCTCCAGCCGCTTTCATCGTCGGGCTGGACGGGGGAACACGCATGCGCTTGCTGTCTCATCTTCTGAAGCGGTTCGTCCGGAACGGGCGGCTGACCGTTCTCGACCATGCCGGGACGCGCCACGTCTTCGGCTCGGGACAGGACGGGCCGGACGTGACGATCCGCTTTACCGACAAGGCGGTCGAGCGGGAGATCTTCCTCAATCCCGAGCTGAAGTCCGCCGAGGCCTATATGGACGGGCGGCTCCTGGTCGAGAACGGTGGCTCGATCTACGACCTGCTGCTGCTCTTCTCGGTCAACCGCACCGGGCTTGCCGCGCATCCGATCCAGAAGTCGCTGCGCAAGGCGTGGAAGATGCTGAAGCGCCGGCACCAGGCGAATATCGTCGGCGTCGCCGCCGACAATGCCCGCTCGCATTACGACCTGCCCGAGGCGTTCTACCGGCTCTGGCTCGACAAGGGCATGAACTATTCCTGCGCCTATTTCAGCCATCCCGACGAGGACCTGGAGAGCGCGCAGATCAACAAGCTCCGCCACATCGCCGCCAAGCTGAAGCTGGGGCCCGGCATGACGGTGGCCGAGATCGGCTCGGGCTGGGGCTCGCTCGCCATCTATCTCGCCGTCCATTGCGGCGCCAGGGTTACCGCCATCAACGTCTCGACCGACCAGCTCGCGACCGCGCGGCGCCGCGTCGAGGAGGCCGGCGTCGCCGACAAGGTCACCTTCGTCGAGATCGACTACCGCAAGCTCGAGGGCCAGTTCGACCGCGTCGTCTCGGTCGGCATGATGGAGCATGTCGGCGTCGCGCATTTCGAGGACTATTTCGGCACGGTGCGGCGGCTCCTGAAGCCGGGCGGCTTCGCCATGATCCACGCCATCGGCCGCATGTCGCCGCCGGGCTCGACCGCGCCCTTCATCCGCAAATACATCTTCCCCGGCGGCTATGTGCCGGCGCTTTCGGAAGTCTTCGCCGCGACGGAGCAGGCGGGGCTCTGGGTCGACGACTGCGAGATCTGGCGGTTGCACTATTACTGGACGATCAAGGCCTGGCGGGAGCGCTTCCTGGCCGTGCGCGACGAGGTCGTCGCCATGCAGGGCGAGCGCTTCGCGCGGATGTGGGAGTTCTATCTGGTCGCCGTCGAACTCGGCTTCCTGCACGGCTCCAACATGGTCTACCAGCTCCTGATCTCGTCCAAGCGCGACGACGTGCCGGTCATCCGCGACTACATCGTCGACGAGGAACGCGCGCTGGCGAAGCGCGAGGCGGCGATCGAGCCGGCCTAGACTGCCGCGAGCCCCGACCGCAGGGCCGGGGCGAATTCGCTCGGCGGGCAGCCGACCCGGCCGCGGAAGGCCGTGCTGAACGCGCTCGCCGAACGATAGCCGACCGAAAGCGCCACCTCCTCGAGCGTGCCGGCTTTTCGTAGCAGCGCGTCCTTGGCGAGCGCCATGCGCCAGTCGAGCAGATATTCGACCGGCGCGACGCCCACGGCTTCGGTGAAACGGCGCGCGAAGACGGAGCGCGACATGCCGACCCGGCGCGCCAGTTCGCCCACTGTCCAGCCGCGCGCGACATCGGCGTGGATCTGCGCGAGCGCCTTGGCGAGCTGCGGATGCGCCAGCCCGCCGAGCAGTCCGACATGCGGGGCCAGGGCGGGCGCCTCGCGCCGGAGCGTCTCGATCAGCATCACCTCGATCAGGCGGCAGAGGATGGCGTCGCGGCCGGGCCGGGCTTCCTCGGCCTCGTCGCGGACGAGCGCGAGCAGGGCGCGGAGCCGGGCGCCGGTCTGCTCGCTGGCCGGCACATGCACGAAGCGCGGCAGCAGCCCGATCAGCAGGTCGGCATTGGCGGGCTCGCAGCGGATGAGCCCGCCGAGGATCCGCGTCGCCGGCGCGGTCGCGAGGTCGCCGACGCGCACTTCGCCGTCGAGATCATGCTCGGCCTTGAAGCGCGCGTCGGAGAGCTCGGTCGCGCCGCCCGGCGCGCTGGCGAAGCTGTCGCTCGTCGGCCGCGCCGAGAGGATGTAGTCGCCCGCCCTGAGTTCGAGCGGGTCTGTTCCTTCCGCCTGGAACCAGCAGCGTCCCTCCGTCACGAGATAGAAGGTCGGCCCCGGCTGCTCCGGCACCTGCACGCCCCATGCGCCGGAGCCGGAGAGGCTTCCGAGCAGCACGGTCGCCGGCCGCAGCAGCAGGATGACGTCGGTCAGCACATCCATCGGGACGATCCGTAACGAAAGCAAGATTTTGCATTATGGATCGAGGCGCCTGCGCAAGCTAGTCCCTTGGTCATCGCAATACGTAACCCGACAGGAGACAGCATGACCCGCACCATCCTCATCACCGGCTGCTCGAGCGGCCTCGGCCGGCTCGCCGCCGCCCGTTTCGCGGCGGAGGGCTGGAACGTCATCGCCACCATGCGCAAGCCGGATCCGGCGCTCGCCGAGGCCTATCCGGACCGCGTGCTGGTCCAGCCGCTCGATGTCGCCGATCCGGCCAGCATCGATGCCGCGATCGCGGCCGGCGTCGCGCGCTTCGGCGGGCTCGACGCCGTCGTCAACAATGCGGGCATCACCATGGTGTCGGTGTTCGAGGCGACGCCGGACGAGGCGATCCGCTCCATCTTCGAGACCAACGTCTTCGGCCTGATGAACGTCACCCGCGCCGCGCTGCCGCATCTGCGCCGGCGGGGCGGCGGGACGATCGTCAATGTCAGCTCGGGCGTCGGCCTTGTCGGCGTTCCGCTGCTCTCGATCTATGTCGCCTCCAAGCAGGCGGTCGAGGGCCTGTCGGAATCGCTCGCCTATGAGCTGGAATCGCAGAACATCCGGATCCGCCTGGTCGAGCCGGGCGCGATGCGGAGCACGAACTTCACCGCGACGGGGATGGCGGCCTCGGCCGGCGCGCCGGTGCCCGACGCCTACCGCGCCTATTTCGATCACGCGCTCGGCGCGATGATGGACTATCCCTTCGCTGCGACGGAGGAGGCTTCGGTCGTCGACGCGATCCATGCCGCCGCGACCGATCCGTCCGACCGGCTGCGCTATGTCGTCGGCCCGGATGTCGAGGAATATGCGCGGCTGCGCTGGTCGACCTCCGAGGACGAATACCGCGAAAGCATGGGCCGGCTGATGGGGCAGGTTTCGTGGCGCGAGCGGGCCGATGCGGCCGCCTGAGCGCTAGACGCGGCGCAGGTGGTTGTCGAACTGCTCGTGGCGGCGGGCGACCGGGTCGAGCCGGCCGTCGCCGGCTCGCATGACGCGGCCGTCGCCGGCGGTGGCGAGGAAGGCGGCGTCCTCGGTCGGCGCCACGCCGCATCCGTCCGGCAG
>JAEWAD010000105.1 GCA_023391905.1 Pseudomonadota bacterium
GACCGGCACGGCTTCAGCCGGAACAATAGAAGGCCGCCACATCCGTCGCGGCCTTTTTCATTGTGGAACGGAGATGGTGCCGGTCGAGCTCAGACGAGCCCGCCATTCGGCTGCCGTGCGTGGTCAAGGCGCGCTTCAGGCGACTGGCGCGCGCAGCACGACCCATCGAAGGCCAGAACAGCAGAGTGGGAACAGCCTGGACGCCGCTTGGGCAAGACGCCCTTGGGCAGGCACGAGGGAAAGGCGGGCGAAGGACGTTGCGGTAGCGCCACAGCGCATGGATTTGTGATGCGGCCCATCTCCGGCGGAAGATCTGCAACTTTAGAATGCATGACGGTTGTGGTAGCGATCGTGACCGTTTCAGGCCTGCATGCGAAAATACCCTTATGACCCAGGAAACCTCCGCTGACTCCGCTCGAGTGCCAAGCGCATGAGCGCAGCAGGGCCAGCCATATCCGTCGTCATCCCGACCCATAATCGCATGGGCTCCCTGCCGCGCGCGGTCGACAGCGTGCTGGCGCAGACACTGGGCGATTTCGAGCTCATCATCGTCGATGACGGCTCCACCGACGGCACCGGGCGCTATCTGGCGACGATCGCGGACCCGCGCGTGCGGGTGATCTGCTTCGCCGCCTGTCGCGGCGCCAACCCGGCCCGCAATGCCGGGATCGAGGCCGCGCGAGCCGGGATCACCACCTTTCTCGATTCAGACGACGTCTATCTGGCGAACCGGCTGGAGACGACGCTCGCGATCTTCGACGCCGCCCCCAGAACCGAGCTCGTGCTGAGCTCGTTCCTGACGATCGAAGGCAAGCGGCGCACCGCCTGCGCCAATCCGGGATGCACCATCGACGCGGCCACGCTGGAAGCGGCGCTGGTCGCGCATTCCGTCTTCATCGCCGGCTCGGCGATCACGGCGAGGACGACGGCGCTCCGGCAGGCGGGCGGCTTTGATCCGGATGTCCGCCGCATGCAGGACCGCGACCTGCTGCTCCGCCTCGCGCGCTTCACTGGCGCGACGCTGAGCCCGACCGTCGACTGGCACAAATTCACCACCGTCGGCGCGATCTCCTATTCGAAGACCGGCTATCTGCAGTCGCTGGTCGAACTGATCCGGCGTCATCCGGTGATGCTGGCGCGCTATCAGCCGCTGGTTCGCTACCTGGTGGCGCGGCCGATCATCGCCGACATGCTGCAGGGCGACCTGCTCAACGCCTATCGGAACTGGCGCTACTGCCGCGCGGCCGACATGCTGCGCGAGCGGGGGATCAGCGCCCCCGCCGGCTATCTGGCGGGCAAGCGGGCCCGCCGCGCCATTCGCGCCCGCCTGCGCAGCGCGCCGAACCTGCCGGCTTAGTCCGTCCTTGCCTGCGCCAGCGCCGCGCGCTCGGCCGCCGGCAGTCCCATCACCGCCTCGAAGGTGCGGGACTGGATCTGTTCCTGCATGGCGCCGACCTCGAGGCGGATATCGCGCAGATGCGCGTCGATCGCCGCCTTGTCGGGCGTCGGCGCCGCCACCAGCGTGTTGAGTTCGGAGCGGAGCGTCTTCAACCGATCGAGCCGTGCCACGATGTCGGGCCGCAGCGTCGCCAGTTGCCCCTCGATCTGCTTCACGGCATCCGGTGACAGCCTGTCCTTCAGCCAGCGCAGTTCCGTGCGGATGATGCGCGGTTCCTTGTCGCCGCCGCCATGGCGGAAGCGGATCATGTCGGTCACGCTCGCGCCGATGAAGAAGGCATTGACGCCGAGCGAGACGACCAGGAGGCCCCAGAGCAAGGCGCGCCGGGTGCTGGGAGCAATCGACAACGCCATCAGAAATCCACCTCCGACGGCCCGAACACCAGCGTGTCCAGCTGCACCACCTCGATCGTCGGCTCGGTGCGAACTTCCGGCACGAAATCGGCGAAGACGCTGCCGAGCGTTGCCGACACCACCACGACGGCGGCCAGCGCCGCGAGGCGGCGGCGCCAATGCACCACCTTCGTGCCCGTCGCCTCGAGCAGCTTGCGGGTGATGCGCTCGACGGAGCCGTTCTCGGCGATGCGCAGGTCGAGCAGCGCCGCGGCGCGCTTCAGCCGTTCGGCCTCCGCGACGGTCTTGTCGCGATAGGCGCGGAAATCGCGGTCGGCGAGCAAGGCTTCGCGCGCCTGCCGCGCCAGGATCGGATCCGGCCAGCGGCCAAGGTCGGCGCCCCAGCGATCGATCGCATCGTGCAGGTTGGCCGGACCGCTGACCAGTTCGGTATGCCGATCACCCATGGTCTTGCTCATGTCCGCTTTCCTTCCCGCTGCCCCTCGACGTCCCTGCCGGTCAGGAGCGCACGCAAACGGCGCCGCGCCCGGGCCAGCAATGATTCATAGGCGTGCTCGCCGATCCCCATGATGTCCGCCGCCTCGGCCTGCCCCAGTTCCTGGAAATGGGCGAGCACGATCACCGTGCGCTGGCGCTCCGACAATTTGTCGAGCGCGGCCTGGACGACGCGGCCGTCGTCCTTCTGCGCCAGGTGGCGCTCCGGCGTCGGGCTCTCGTCCTCGAGGACGTCGTCGAGCCCGTCTATGTCGACATGCGGCCGCCGCCGGCGCAGGCGATCGATCGCGATCCGGTAGGCGACCTGGTGCAGGAACGTGCCGATGCGGGCCTGCGGCTCCCAGCCTTCGGCTTGCTTCCACAGCCGCAGCAGCGCCTCCTGGACAACCTCCTCGGCCTCCGACAGGTCGGAGAGGATCGAGGCGACGAAGCGCGTCAGCTTGGGCGCCTCGGCCGCGATCAGCCGCGCGAACGCGCCATCCTCGCTTTCCGCCACCGCCCGCATGAGCGCGTGGTCGGCGCGGATCGCGTCGCCGTCGTCCGGATCGTCCATACCTGCCAATGCCTGCGCCCGACCTTTCCATGCGTCGAGCCCGGCCGCCTCGCCGGCTCGCCCTCCCGCGATCAGACGATAGCGCATCGGCGCCGCCGTGACAGCCGGCCGGCCTTGCTCATCCTGCCGCAGTCGGGATGCGAGAAAGGCCACGATCCCCCCTATTCCGCCGCGATCGCGATGGGCGCCGGCACGCGGTCCGGGGCCGGCTCGTCCTTGTGCCGCGCGGCCTCCTTGGCCTCGACCTCGGCGAGCTCGCGCGCCAGCCTCTCCTCCTCGGCGACGCGCGGCTTCGAGAAGCCGGCGAGCAGCAGGAAGGCGACGGGCGTCAGGAACAACGTCGCCAGCGCCGAGACGCCGAGGCCGCCGACCATGATCCAGCCGAGCGCCGCGCGGGCTTCCGAGCCGGCGCCGCCGGTCAGGATCAGCGGCAGGCCGCCCAGCACCGTCGCGATCATCGTCATCAGCACCGGGCGCAGGCGGATCAGGCAGGCGTCGCGGATCGCGTCGCGCACCGAAAGCCCCTCGTCGCGGAGCTGGTTGGCGAATTCCACGATCAGGATGCCGTTCTTCGCCATCAGGCCGACCAGCATGACGAGGCCGATCTGGCTGTAGATGTTGATCGAGCCGCCCGAGAGCAGGATCGCGTAGACGCCGGACGCGATGCCGAACGGCACCGTCGTGAACAGGATGACCGCGGAGACGAAGCGCTCGAACTGCGCCGCCAGCACCAGGAGAATGATGATGATGGCGAAGATGAAGGTCTGCAGGATGCCGCTCGACGTTTCCGACAGCGTCTTCGCCTCGCCCGTCAGCACGATGTTCATGCCGGCCGGCAAGTCCTTCGCCGCCGCCTCGTCGAGGATCGTCATGGCCGAGCCGAGATCGACGCCGGGCGCCAGCGTCGCCGTGATCGGCACGGCGCGGCGGAGCGACTGGCGAGCCAGCGTCGGCGAGGTGGCGCCCTCGCTGACCGAGATCACCGAGGACAGCGGCACCATGGCGCCGCTCGCCGTGCGGACCTGGACGTTCATCAGGTCGTTCGGCGTGACGATCATGCCGTCGGGCGCCAGCGCCGTGATGTCGATCTTGTCGTCGTCGATGTAGAAATTGCCCATGTCGGCGCCGGCCAGCAGCGTCGAGACGATGGTGCCGATATCGGAAACCGAGACGCCGAGATCGGCCGCCTTGTCGCGGTCGATGTCGACCGAGAGTTGCGGCTGGTTGAGGTCGTAGTTCAGCTGGACGTTCGAGAAGGCCGGGTTGGCGCCGAGCGTGTTGATCAGCTGCTGGGCGGCCTTGGTGATGCCGTCATATTCGACGCCGGTCACGGCGAAGGTCAGGCCCTGGCCGCCGCCACGGATGCCGAGGCTGTTGCCCTGGCGCAGGTTGATGACGGCACCGGGGATGGACCGAAGCTTCTGGCCGATCTCGGCGCTGATCTCGGCCTGGCTGCGGCTGCGCTCACCCCAGGGCGCCAGCGTCACGAACATGAAGCCGTTGCTCGGGCTGCCGAAATTGCCGGCGACGGAGAAGATGTTGGTCGCCTCGCCGGATTTCAGAAGCGGCTCGACGACGCGGGTGACGAGCTGCATCTGGCCCTGGGTGTAATCGACGGTCGCCCCCTGCGGCGCGTTCATCGCGATCATCACCGCGCCGCGGTCTTCCTGCGGGGTGAGCTGCTGCGGCAGCATCTCGTAGGCGAGCACGGCGCCACCGGCGAAGACGATGCTGATCAGGATGATGACGAGCGGCGCCTTGAGCGAGAAGTCGAGCACCCGCTCGTACAGGCGATGGCCATGGGTGCCGACCGCGTCGAGCCCGCGCTTGAAGAAATTGGGGCGCTTGCCGGGCTTCGGCGCCTTGGTATCGAGGATGCGCGAGGCCAGCATCGGCGCCAGCGTCAGCGCGACGAAGGCCGAGAGCGCCACCGCGAAGGCGAGCACGAAGCCGAATTCCGAGAACAGGCGGCCGGCCGTACCCTTGAAGAACGAGATCGGGATGAACACGGCCGCGAGCGTCGCCGTCGTCGAGATGACGGCGAAGAAGACCTGCTTGGCGCCGAGCACGGCGGCGGCGCGCGCGCCCATGCCCTCGGCCCGGCGACGGCTGATGTTCTCGAGCACGACGATGGCGT
>JAEWAD010000190.1 GCA_023391905.1 Pseudomonadota bacterium
GCGCCATAGAGCGCGACGAGATCGCGAAGCGATATGCCGACGCCGCCGAGGCCGACCGCGAGGCCGGCGGCCGACATGTCGGGCAGGCGCGGGCTGGCCTCGGCGCGCTTCATGCGGGCGATCAGCCGCGCCGGGCCGACCGCGTCGAGCACCTGCACGGCCGGCACGTTGAGCGACTGGGTGAGGGCATCGTGAATAGTCACCGTGCCGCGATAAAATCCGTCGAAATTGACCGGGGCGTAGCCGGCGAAGGCCGACGGCTTGTCCTCGATCAGGCTCTGCGGATGGGCGAGACCCTGCTCGAAGGCAAGGCCGTAGATCAGGGGCTTCAGCGTCGAGCCGGGCGAGCGGATCGCCTCCGTCATGTCGACGAAGCCGTTGCGCGTGCCGTCCATGAAGCCGGCCGAGCCGACGGAGGCGAGGATGTCGCCGGTGACGTGGTCGGCGACGAGGATGGCGACGGAGGCCTTCGGGCCGGCCTTGGCGGCGCGGGTTCCGGCGAGCGCCTCGAGCTTGGCCTGCAGCCGGCCATCGACGGTGAGCTGGATCACCGGGGCGGCCGGATGGCGCTTGCGGGCCTGGTCGCCGAGATGGGCGGCGAGCATCGGGAACGGCTTCCGCCCCGTGGGCACGCGCTCGGTCTTGGCGGCTGCCGCCGTTTCCTCGTCCAGCACGCCTGCTGTCACCAGCCGGTCGAGCACGCGGTCGCGCGCCGCCTTGGCCGCCTTCGGGTCGCGGTCGGGCCGGCGCGCCTCTGGCGATTGCGGCAGCGCGACGAGGAGCGCTGCCTCCGCGATCGTCAGCCGGCGCGGCTCCTTGCCGAAATAGGCCAGCGTCGCGGCGCGGATGCCTTCGAGATTGCCGCCATAGGGCGCGAGCGTCAGGTAGAGCGACAGGATCTGGTTCTTGTCGAGCTTCTGCTCCAGCGCGCGGGCGTGGCCGATCTGCCTGAGCTTGCTCTCGGCCTGCCGCGTCGCGCCGCCCTGCACCAGCCCCGCCACCTGCAAGGTGAGCGTCGAGCCGCCGGAGACGATGTGGCCGTTGCGGACGACCTGCGTCGCGGCGCGGCCGAGCGCCCGCCAGTCGACGCCGTGATGCTCGTCGAAGCGCCGGTCCTCGTAGCCCTTCAGCATGGTGAGGAACATCGGGTCGACGTCGGCGAGCTTCACCGGCAGCCGCCAGCGGCCGTCGGCGATCGTATAGGGCCGGAGCAGCGCGTCGGTGCGGTCGACGACGATCTGCGAGATCGGCACATCAGCCGGATCCGGCACCGGCGGCAGGCTCTTCTCGATCAGGCGCAGCGCATCGGACAGCCCCGCATAGCCGAAGAAGCCGGCGAGCCCGAGCACGACGCCGGCGATGGCGAGACGGCGGGGCCATTTGCGTCCTTCTCCCTCCCCCTTGTGGGGAGGGCCGGGGAGGGGGAGCGTCGGGGGCGGAGGCGACGATAGCCCGACCTCTCGATTGGCGTTCATGGCGATCGCCTCTCGCTGTTCCGCGGACATCCCACGCTCCCCGTCATCCCTGCGAAAGCAGGGATCCATGCAGCCCGAGGCCTCGGCTGCATGGATCCCGGGTCTTCGCCCGGGATGACGGCGAGCTTGGTCATGCGCATCGCCCGCTCACTTCGTCGTCGTCGGCCCGACGATCTCGACCGAGGCCGTATCCGTATGGGCCTGGCGCTCGGGGTCGTACATGTCCTCGACCGTCGCGGCCGGGTGCACGAAGGTGCCCGGCGAGACGGCGCGGACGCCATAGGCGACCGTGAACTCCAAGGGATCGCCGGACGAGCGGGTCAGCGCCGCCACGAAGCGGTCGGTGCGGGCCTCCGTATGCGCCAGGCTGGTCGTGCCCTGCAGCCACTCATAGGACGAGGTGTCGCCCGAGCGCGAGATGTTGGGGTTCTCGATCTCGAAGCCGGCCGGCAGCGGATCGACCACCATCAGCCGTCCGAACCGGGCCTGGTCGGCCGCCACCTTGAGCACCACCACCAGCCGGTCGTTCTGCGCGACCGTCGACGGGTCCGCCTCGCTGCCGTCGGTGTTGAAGTAGCTGCGGGTGATGGTGAAGCCCTCGCCACCGGCCGGTTCCGGCGAGGCCGGGATGCCGGTCAGCGTCAGCGCCGCGTCGAGCGGGATGTCGCTGGTATTGGCGACGACGAGGGGCTGGTCGTCGACATCCGAGCCGAGGAGCTTGCGGTAGAGCGGCACCTCGCCCTTGTGGCCGTCGATCTCGATCGAGGCCTCTCTCAGGTCGGCCATCATCGCGGCGGCCGCCATCAGCATCCAGCCCTGCTCCTGGGTGGAGAGGTAGCGGCGGTTGTCGCGGGTGGTCGACACCTCGTTCACGAGGGTCTTCACGTCGATGCTCTTCTCGCCGCTCTCGGCGACGAGAGTGAGCACCGCCGCCTGGTCGCGCAGGCCGGAGCCGTAGTCCTCGCGGCCGGCGAGCTGCTGGCCGGTGGCGCGGCGAAGATTGTCGATGGCGACGCCGAGCACCGTGCCCGAGCGCGCCTTGTCGCCATAGAGCGCCAGCGCCGCGCCGATCTGCGCCTGCGCCAGCGGCGTCGCGAAGTTGTTCAGCTTCGTCTCCGCGTAGTAGCGCAGGTCGCCGATCGCCGCCTTGCCGTTGCGGGCAAGCACGTAGAGCGAATAGGCGATCGCCTCGCCGCCCCGGTCGAAGTCGGTGGCGTAGCCGACCTTGTTCGAGAGGTTGTCGAGCGCGTTGTTGAACGCGACCTCCGGTACGAGATAGCCGGCCGCCTTGGCGCGGGTCAGGAAGTCGGTGACATAGGCGTCGAGCCAGAGGTCGTCATAGCCCGGCCCCCAGAGGCCGAACGAGCCGGCCGAGGACTGGTTGTCGAGCACCTTGCCGATCGAGGCCTGGATGCGCTCGCGCAGTTCGCTGTCCTGCGCGATGCCGATCGTCGCCGCCACCTGGTTCAGGTAGAGCAGCGGCATGGCCTTCGAGGTGATCTGCTCGGTGCAGCCATAGGGATAGCGGTCGAGCGAGGCGAGGATCGCCGCGACGTCGAGCTTGGCCGTGCCGCCGACGGCGAGCGTCGCGCTCGTCGTGCCGGGCACGAACTCGGAGAAGGCGTAGCGGTCGAGGCTCAGCGTGTTGCCCGGCGCCATCGAGATCAGCGAGCGGCGCGACACCGGCTGGCCGGCCGGGCGGATACCGAGCATGTAGGTCCGGTCGAAGGTCTGACCGCTTTCCGGGCTTGCCAGGCTGACGGTGATCTCGTGGTCGCCGATGTCGACGGCCTTGATCGGCAGCGCGACGGTCGCGCGGCCGGCCTTCTCCAGCGGGATCGCCTTGTCCGCGTCAGTCGGCTCCATGGCGACGCCGGGCGCCGCGACGGTGAGCCGGTAGTCGCCCGCCGGCCCCTCGACATTGTTGATCTCGACGAGGATGCGGCTCTGGTCGTCCGGCGTCATGAAGCGCGGCAGGCTGGCCATCAGCACGACGGGATCGCGGACGATGACGTCCTGCTCGGCGTGGCCGACGCCTTCCTTCGACCAGGCCATCGCCATGACGCGGACCGTGCCGTTGAAGTCGGGCAGGTCGAAGGTGATCGTTGCCTTGCCGTCATCGTCGACCTTCACCACGCC
>JAEWAD010000201.1 GCA_023391905.1 Pseudomonadota bacterium
CAGCCAGGTTGCGCCGCGTTCCGCCGCCAACTCGGCGGCGCGGCGCACCAGACGCGTGCCGAGGCCGGTGCGCCGGTGGTCCGGGTGCACGGTCGGATCGAGCAGGAAAGCGTGCACGCCGCCATCCCAGGCGACGTTGACGAAGCCGACCAGCCCATCCCCGGCATAGGCGCAGAGATGGACGAGGCTGCGCGACAGGATCTTCTCCGGATCCGCCGGCCCCTCGGCCTGCCAGGCTGCCCGCCAGAGCCGATCCAGCGCGGCCGCGTCGGGAAAGGGATCGACGCGGATTTCGGTTTCGGCCATGAAGCACATTCCCAATTCGGTTCAGAGGCGGATATGAAGACATCATCCGCCGCCAGACAAGGTTCACGCCATTGACCCTCATCGCCTCCCTCAACCTTGCCAAGGAATCCGACGCGACCCGCCTGATCGAGGCGATCGGCGAGGACGAGGCGCTCGGCTTCCCCTCCGCCGCGACGACGGAGCAGGCCGACCAGAGCTGGACCGTCGACGTCTATTTCGAGGAGCAGCCCGACGAGGCGGCGCTCGCCCGCGTCCTCGCCGCCGTGCTCGGTCCTGACGCAGGCCGCTTCGTCGTCTCGGACCTTCCCGACGAGGACTGGGTGGCGAAGTCGCTGGAGGGCCTGAAGCCGGTCCGCGCCGGCCGTTTCCTCGTGCATGGCAGCCACGACCGCGACAAGATCCAGCCGGGCGACATCGCCATCGAGATCGAGGCGGCCGAAGCCTTCGGCACCGGCCATCACGGCACCACGGCGGGCTGCCTGGAAGAGATCGACCGCCTCGGCCAGTTGCACGACTACAAGAGCATCCTCGACCTCGGCACCGGCACGGGCGTGCTCGCCATCGCCATCGCCAAGGCTTGGCAGAAGCCGGTGCTCGCGACCGACATCGACCCGATCGCGACCCGCGTCACGGCCGAGAACGCGGTGCTGAACGGCGTTGGCGAGCTGATCGACGCGGCGACGGCGGAAGGCTTCGGCAATCCCGTCCTCGCCGACCGGGCGCCCTATGACCTCATCGTCGCCAACATCCTCGCCGGTCCGCTGATCGCGCTGGCGCCGGAAGTCGTCGCCCACCTCGTGCCGAAGGGCACGGTGGTGCTGTCGGGTCTCCTGACCGCGCAAGGCCCGTCCGTCGCCGCCGCCTACGAGGCGGAGGGCCTGAAGCTGGTACGGACCGGCGAACAGGAAGGCTGGCTGACCCTGACGCTGGAGCGGTAGGGCAAGCACGCCCTAGCTCCGGGCTCTACGTCAGCCCCACGCTCGCCGTCATCCTCGCGAAAGCGAGGATCCATGCATCCGGGTTCCCGGGCACGAAAACGCCGGCAACCCGGCTGAATGGATCCCGGATCTCCGCTTCGCTGCGTCCGGGATGACGGCTGAATATCGCCGCCGGCACGGCGACCTTCGCTCCGAAGCAGGCCCCAATCCGGACCGCATTCGCACAGCGCGATCATCATCCTGAGGTGCCCGGCAAAGCCGGGCCTCGAAGGAGGGTCCAGGGAACACCGACTTCCAGACTAGGCCTTCAGACTGGCCTGCTTCGCTGGATCCTCCTTCGAGGCTTCGCTGATGCGAAGCACCTCAGGATGATGGCGGAGCGGGCGGATCTGGCGGGCTCACGGACGCGAGCTTCCACCGACCAGAAGCATCGGTTGGGCGCTCGCGCCTACCCCACCGCCGGCAGCATCGAGCCCGTCTCCTCCTGGCGCAGGTGCCAGGAATAGGCCTCGTTGAGCAGATGCGGGGTCTGGCCGCCGCGCTGCTTGACGGCGCGACGGTAATAGTCGGCCGCGAGCTCGCGATAGCTCGGATGGATGCAGTTGGCGATGATCACCTCGGCGCGCTCGCGCGGGGCGAGGCCGCGCAGGTCGGCGAGGCCGTTTTCCGTCACCACGACGTCGACGTCGTGCTCGTTGTGGTCGACATGCGGCACCATCGGCACGATGCGCGAGATCGAGCCGTCCTTGGCGAGCGACTTGGTGACGAAGATCCCCATATAGGCGTTGCGGGCGAAATCGCCGGAACCGCCTATGCCGTTCATCATGTGCGTGCCGCCGACATGCGTCGAGTTGACGTTGCCGTAGATGTCGCATTCGAGCGCCGTGTTGATGGCGATGACGCCAAGCCGGCGGATCACCTCGGGATGGTTCGAGATCTCCTGCGGCCGGAGCACGAGGCGGCTCTTGTACTGACCGATATTCGGCATGACGCGCGCCTGGCAGGCGGCCGAAAGCGTGATCGAGGAACCGGAGGCGAAGGCGAGCTTGCCGGAATCGAACAGCTCGAAGGTGCTATCCTGCAGCACCTCGCTATACATGGCCAGGTCATGGAACGGGCTGTCGATCAGACCGTGCAGCACGGCGTTGGCGATCGAGCCGATGCCGGCCTGCAGCGGGCCGAGCCGGTCGGTGAGACGGCCCTTGCGCACCTCGGAGGCGAGGAACTCGATCAGGTGGCCGGCGATCGCCTTCGTCTCGTCGTCGGGCGGCGTCGTCTCGGCCGAGCTGTCCTCGCGCTTGGTGACGACGATCGCCGCGATCTTGGCGGGATCGATCGGGATGAACGGCAGGCCGACGCGGCTGTCGGGCGTGATGACGGGGATCGGCTCGCGATGCGGCCGGCGCGTCGGAATATAGATGTCGTGCAGGCCCTCGAGCTCGGGCGACTGGTCGAGGTTGAGCTCGACGATCACCTTTTCGGCGAGGATGGCGAAGGTGGCGGAATTGCCGACCGAGGTGGTCGGGATGATGCCGCCCTCGCGGGTGATCGCCACCGCCTCGACGACGGCGACGTCGATCGGCCCCATCTGGCGCGAGCGCAGCAGCTCGACCGTCTCGGAGAGATGCTGGTCGATGAACATCACCTCGCCCTTGTTCAGGGCGGAGCGCAGCACGCGATCGGACTGGAACGGCAGGCGGCGCTTCAGCACATGCGAGCGGGTCAGCACCTCGTCGATGCCATTGCCGAGCGAGGCGCCGGTGATCAGCGTGATGCCGAACGGCTCGGTCGCGGCGCGCTCGGCGAGCGCCAGCGGCACCGCCTTGGCGTCGCCGGCCCGGGTGAAGCCGCTCATGCCGACCACCATGCCATCGCGGATCAGCGACGCCGCCTCGGCTGGCGACATGACCTTGTCGTGGAGCGATGCGAGGCGGATGCGGTCCTGCAACATAGTGGCGAACTCTCTGCTGGGGGGCGTGCTGGCCGGACAATAGGCCCGCGGACCGCGGCGCGCACCCCGCAAAACGCACGAAATCCGCGACGGGCTGGCGCGGATTCCGGGATTCCAACTATGTCGCCGCGTCAGCCGGTCCTGGACCGGCCGGGTCGCGCGATCAGATCAGGCCGCCCATCAGGCTGCGCTCATGCGTCTCGCGGTCGTAGCCGAAAGTGGCCAGCGCGGCGTCGTCGAGCGAGAGCTGGTAGCCGTTGACGAAGCGCTTGGTGCGGCGCTCGCCGACATGGCTCAGGCGGGCCACAGCGCGCGGCACGACGCCCCGCCCGCGGCTTCCCGCCGGGGCAACGCCGATTTCGCCATAAGCTGCAGCCAACATGATCCAGTTTCCTTTTACGTAAGGCGCAGTGCGCCGGAGATGACGAGGCATACATAGCGACCTTCCGCGCGCGAAAGAACAGCTGCAACGGAATGACAGACATGCGGTTTTTGCAACGCACAAGCTCTGGAGGATTGTGCACCGCAGCGCAAACGGGGCGGCGAAGCGATTTGCCGTGGCCAGATCGCGCCGTTAGGGTCGCGCAAACCGTCGCGACCAGCGAAGAAGGCACCAGCGAATGTTCCAGAATTTCGACGCGCCCAGCCGCGCCCATCCGATCACCGATCGCCTCGTCGCGCTGCGCGCCCATCTCGCGCGCGCCGGCCTCGCCGGCTTCGTCGTGCCGCATGCGGACGAGTACCAGGGCGAATACATCCCGGCTTCCGCCGAGCGACTCGCCTGGCTGACGGGCTTCACAGGGTCGGCCGGCGCCGCCGTCGTCCTGGCGAACGAGGCCGCCGTCTTCGTCGACGGGCGCTACACGCTGCAGGTGCGCGAGCAGGTACATGTCGCCGACTTCATGCCCGAGGACCTCATTGCCGCACCGCCGCATACGTGGCTGAAGGGTCGCCTCAAGGCCGGCGACCGCATCGGCTATGACCCGCGCCTGATGACGCTTGCGGAAGTGCGCCGCCTGGAGACCGTCTGCAATGCGGCCGGCGCCAGCTTCGTCGCGCTCGACGAGAACCCGATCGACGCGATCTGGCACGACCGTCCCGCCGCCCCGCTGTTCCAGGTCATGCAGCAGCCGGACGAACTGGCCGGCGAGAGCGCCGACGCCAAGATCGCCCGCCTGCAGGCGATCCTCGCCGAGAAGGACGTCGACGCGGCGATCCTGGCGCAGTCGGATTCGATCGCCTGGACCTTCAATATCCGCGGCGCCGACGTGCCGCACAATCCCGTCGTCCTCTCCTATGCCCTGCTCCGCCGCGACGGCCGGCCGACGCTCTATGTCGACGGCCGCAAGCTCTCCAACAGCATCCGCGACGATCTCGCCAAGCGGGCCGACATCAAGGAAGAGCGCGCCTTCCTCGCCGATCTCTCGGCGCTGGGCGCGGCCGGCGCAAAGGTCCTCGTCGATCCGCAGACGACCCCTGCCCTGTTCGCCCAGACGCTCGTCGCCGCGAACGGCGTCCTCGTCGAGGGCGCCGACCCGGTCGTGCTGCCGAAGG
>JAEWAD010000430.1 GCA_023391905.1 Pseudomonadota bacterium
CCGAGGCGCCGAGCGAGACGATCGGCAGCGGGATGCCCTCGGCGCGGATCGCCTCGGCGACGGCGACCATGGCCTCGCCGGCGGCGACGGCGCGGGCTTCGAGGTCGGCGCGGTCCTTGGCGCCGTAGGTGCTGCCCTCATGCGTGTAGATGCCGACCAGCTCGACGCCGGGCGCCGCGGCGATCGCCTTGGCGACTTCGGGCGCCTTGGCCGGCGAGACGCCCTCGCGGCCGAGGCCGGAATCGATCGCCAGCATCATGCGCGCCGTGGCGCCGGCGGCGGCGAAGACCGCGCCGATGCTGGCGGCCGCATCGACGCTGTCGGTCGCGAGCAGCAGGTCGGCCCGGCGCGACAGCGCCAGCGCGCGGGCGCCGTTCTCGGCGCCGAAGATCGGGTTGGCGACGAAGAGCCGCCCGATGCCGGCGTCGGCGAAGGCCTCGGCCTCGCCGAGCTTGGCGACGCAGAGGCCGTGCGCGCCGCGTTCGATCTGGCGCCTGCCGGCATCGGCCATGCGGTGCGTCTTGGCGTGCGGGAAGAGCTCGACGCCGGCGGAGCGGGCGATCGCCGCCATCTCGTCGAGATTGCGGTCGAGGACGTCGCGGTCGAGCACGAGGCCGGGCGTCGCGACCGGGATGTCGGTCCAGCGCGAGGCGGCGGGGGCGGAGGATACAGCGGACATGGTTGTTCTCGAATTCTCAGGAGGAAGCGGTCAGGACGGCATGCGGATGACGCGGCCGGCGCGGCTGCCGGTCATCTGGCCATCCCTAAGCGCCAGTTCGCCATTCACCATGACGTGGAAGATGCCGGAGGCGGCCTGGCGCGGCACCTCATAGGTGGCGTGCGCCTTCACCGTCATGTGGTCGAACACCACGAGGTCGGCCTTGGCGCCCTCGGCGATACGGCCGCGATCGGGCTGGCGCAGGCGGTTCGCCGCCGTGCTGGTCATGTGGCGCACGCATTCGGCCAAGGTCAGGACCTTCTCCTCGCGCACATAGGTTTCCAGCATGCGCGGGAAGGTGCCCCAGGAGCGCGGATGCGGCCGGTCGCCGACGAGGATGCCGTCGCTGCCAACGGTGTGCTCGTCGCGCTGCATCAGCGCGCGCACATGTTCCTCATGGCCGATGAAGAAGACGCAAGGGGCGCTGCGCTCGGTGGCGACGAGGATGTCGAGCGCGAATTCAGCGGGCTTCTTGCCGACCTTGGCGGCGGCGGCGGCGAGGTCCGTCTCCATCACCCATTCGAGGCCGGGCGCGCCGGGCGTGCCGACGACATGCACGGTCGACCAGTTGACGGTCAGGCCCTGGTGGCCGTCAGAACCGGTGACGTCGAGCGCCTCGATGATCTTCGCGCGCTGCTCGGGAGAGCGCAGGCGCGCCATCTGCTCCTCGCCGGTGCCGGCGAGAGCCCAGCCCGGCAGCTGTGACAGCAGCGTCGTCATGCCGGCGAGATAGGGATAGCTGTCGAAGGTGAGGTCGACGCCGTCGGCGATGGCGTCGTCGAGCATCTTCAGGAGTTCCGGCAGCTTGCCGCGGTTGCACTCGAAGGAGAGATGCGTGTGCGCGAGATGCAGCGCGACGCCGGAGCGGCGGGCGATCTCGAAGCATTCGCGATAGCCGCCGAGCGCGTCGAGGCCGTAATTGCGGTGGTGCGGGCAGTAGAAGCCGCCATATTCGGCGACGACCTCGCAGAGCGCGACGAGTTCGTCGGTGTCGGAATACATCGCCGGCACATAGGTGAGGCCGGTCGAAAGGCCGACGCCGCCTTCCTCGAGCGCGGTGCGCAGCAGCGCCTTCATCTGCTCCAGCTCGTCCGGCGTGGCGAGGCGGGGGGCGTTGCCCATCACCAGCATGCGCAGATTGCCGTGCGGCACGAGATAGGCGGTGTTGACGGCGGTGTTGCCGTCGAGACGCTTCAAATATTCGGCGACCGAGCGCCAGTTCCAGTCGAAGCCCGGCGGATCGTCGTTCCAGCCCTTCAGCTGGGCGCGCAGCTCCGCCAGCGTCGCCTCGTCGATCGGCGCGTAGCTCAAGCCGTCCTGGCCGAGCACCTCGGTCGTCACGCCCTGGGTGATCTTCGAGGTGTGGTCCGGCTGGACCAGAACCTGCAGGTCGGAATGGGTGTGCATGTCGATGAAGCCGGGCGCGATGATCAGCCCGTCGATGGCGATCTCCCGGTCGGCCTCGAGCTTTTCGCTGCCGTCGGTGACGCGCAGGATGCGGTCGCCGGAGACGAGCACGTCGCCGCGCACGGGCTCCGAGCCGAGGCCGTCGACGATGATGCCGCCGGAGAAGAGCGTGGTCTCAGAAGTCATTCTGTGGGGATCCGTATTCTCTGCCCGGTGCGGGCGCTTTCGTAGATGCCGTCGGTGACGGCGACGACATGCGCCGCGAGCCGGGCCGTCAGGCCGGCGGGGGCGGGCGAACCTTGCGCGCAGGCGATCAGCGCCTTGGTCGGCGCCCCCGCGTCGTAGAGGCCCGAGGCTTCGTCGGGGCCGTATTCGACGACGTCGCCATTCGCCCGCACCAGGCGGACATGGTCGGCGATGGAATCGAGCCAGATCTGCCCCTTCGACCCGTACAGCGCCATGTGCCATTGCGGCCGCGCCAGATAGGCATGGGTCGAGGCGCTGCTGATCGCCGCCGAGCCGCCGCCGGCGAAATCGGCGTTGACGGTGGTGTGCAGGTCGATCTCGCGGCCGGGCGGATAGGTGCTGGCGCCGACGGCGACGATCGGCTCGCCGGCCAGCCATTCGATCAGGCCGAGCTGGTGCGACATCGAGACGGCGGCCGAGCCGCCGCCCGAGACCTTGCGGTCGGTGTAGGTCGAGGCATCGGACGAACCGTCACCGCCCCAGCCGCCATCGGTGCCGCCCATCAGGAGCGCGCGCGTGTTGACGGCGAGATGCATGGTCATCTGCTCGACCGCGCCGATCTCGCCGGCGTCGATCAGCGCCTTCGAGAGCGCGAAGCCGGGCGCCGCCGGCCAGCCGAAGCCGACCAGCAGAACGCGGCCGACCCGCTCGGCGGTGTCGCGCATGCGCCGGGCGGCGCCGGCCTCGAGCGCGAAGGGCTTCTCGACCAGCACATGCGCGCCGGCCTCCAGCGCCGCGATCACCTGCTCCTCATGCGCCACCGGCGGGCTCGACACGACGACGATGTCGGGCCGCTCCGCCAGCACGTCGCGCCAGTCGGCGAAGGCGAGCGGCACGTCGAAGTCGGCGGCGAGCTTCTTCGCCGTCTCGGCGTTCGGGCTCGACAGGGCGACGAGCTCGACGTCGGGATGGGCGGCGAGCGCCGGCAGATGGCTCGATTGTGACCAGGCGCCGGCGCTGATGACGCCTGCGCGGATGGACTTCGTCATTTCACGGCTCCGGCGGTCAGCGCGCCGACGACGTGGCGTTGGAAGATGACGACCAGCACGACGGGCGGGATCATCGACATGACGGTGGCGGCGGCGAGCGAGTTCCAGTTGAACTGCTGCACCGACTGGAAGCCGGCGAGGAGCGGCGGCACGGTCAGCTGGTTGGTCAGCACGAGCGAATAGAAGAACTCGCTCCAGGACTCGAGGAAGATCAGCACGCCGGCGGCGACGAGGCCGGGACGGGCGATCGGCACGATGATGATCCAGAGCGTCTGCAGCCGCGAGGCGCCGTCGATCTTGGCCGCTTCCTCGATCTCGCGCGGCATCTGGTCGAAGTAGTTCTTCAGGATCATGATCGCCAGCGGCAGCGTGAACACGTTGTAGCTGATGATCAGCGCCCAGGGCGTGTTCAGGATGCCGACGACGCGGAAGGCGACGAAGAACGGGCCGATGATGGCGATCGCCGGGACGACCCGCGAGACGATGATCGCCAGTTCGAACCCGCGCGATCCCGAGAACGGATAGCGCGACAGGCCATAGGCGGCGATGCCGGCGATGAAGAGGTTCAGGATCACCAGCACCGAGCTGACGAAGAAGCTCTGGCCGATCGCCGGGATCAGGCGGGCGCCCATGTCGGTGCTGCCGAAGCCCTTCGAGCCTGTCGCCCCGGTCAGCACCGACAGGTAATTGTCGAAGGTGATGCTGGAGGGGATCATCGGGAAGGGCTTCACGCCGAGCTGGGTGGGCGTGATCAGGCTGGAGACGACGAGGTACCAGACCGGCAGCAGGATCCAGACGGCGAACACGGCGACGCAGAGATAGAGGATGACTGTCGCGGTCGTGCTGCGCTGCAGGCCGGCCGCCGTGGCGGCCTTGCCGCGGGGGCGCGGGGTGCGGGTGAGGGCGATGTCGCTCATGCCGATTGCCTTTCCGCACGATAGAGCAGCTTGACGGTGAGGAGGCCGCCGGCCAGCGCGATGAAGCCGAGGATGACGGCGAGCGCCGAGCCGAGGCCGATCTGGGTGACGCCGAAGAGCTGGCGGTAGATCAGGATCGACAGCACCTGCGTCGCGTCGCCGGGACCACCCTGGGTCATGGCGAAGATCACGTCGAACTGCAGGAAGGCGTAGATGATGTTGAGCACGGTCACCGTGACCAGCGCCGGCTTCAGCCAGGGCAGGGTGATGTTGCGGAAGCGCTGGAAGACGCCGGCGCCGTCGAGCGAGGCGGCCTCGTTCAGGTCTTCCGGCAGGGTCTGCAGGCCGGCGAGCAGCAGGATGCCGGCGAAGCTCGCCTGGCGCCACACGGCGGCGATGATGGTGAGCACCAGCGCCGAATTCGGGTCGGCCATGAAGTCATAGTAGTCGGTGGTGGCGCCGAGCATCAGCAGCACGGCGTTCAGCCCGCCGACGCTGCCGTCGGCGAACCACTTCCACAGGATGCCGATCACCAGCCATGGCGTCGCCCACGGAATGATGAGCAGGGCGCGGGCGAGGCCGCGGCCGACGAAGCGCTGGTTGAGCAGGATCGCCATGCCGAGGCCGAACAGCGTCGAGAAGACGACGAAGCCGACCGAGAAGACGAAGGTCACCCAGGCCGAGCGCCAGAACACCGAGCTGCCGAGCACGATGGTGTAGTTCTCGAGCCCGACGAACGGGCCGAGGCTGCGGCCGTTCGCCGGCACGTCGTGCAGGCTATAGAGGATGGTCAGGACGGTCGGGATCAGGAGCAGGACCGCCAGGATGACGCCGGCCGGCGCCGTCAGCTTGACGCCGAACAGCCTGTCGCCCCGGTTCAGGGCGCCGCTGGATGTAGGTGAGGCCGCCACGGTCACTCCCTTCGGGCATTGTCAGGGGATTTCGGGCGCCTGGAGGCGGGCTCGTCCGTATCGGCGCGAGTCCGTCTCCCGGCGCATGTTTCCGCGCATCTCGTCCCTCGGGGCGAGGCGCAGGATCTTCTCCGGCGAGGGCGCGAACCCTCACCCGCCGGCCTGCGGCCGTCGGCCTCTCCCCTCGGGGAGAGGCGAAGAACGGCGCACCAGCCTTAGAGGCTGCGGCCCTTCTGGGCGGAGTTCGCCGCGGCGGTCAGGTCCTCGACCGTCTTCTTCGGCGTCGCCTGGCCGAGCAGCAGGGCGTGGACGATGTCGCCGACCTTGGCCTGGAAGTCCGGATACCAGGGCAGCGTGCGGGCCGGGATGACCTTGGAGCCGGTCTCGAAGGTCTTCGAGATCAGCGGCAGGTCGTAATAGTCCGGGAAGGCGGCGATGACGTCCGGATCCTTGAAGAAGCCCGGATACGGCGCGGCGAGGCCGGCGGCCTTGGCCCACTGGTTGAAGACGGTGAACTTGCCGGCCGAATCCTTCCAGCCATAGAACTTCATCAGGTCCCAGGCGGCGTTGCGGCGCTCCTCGTCCTCGATCTGGCCGAGCTGCAGCACTTCGCCGATCTGGAAGGTGTGGTTGGAGCCGCCGATCGGGCTCTGCATCACATTGGCCGATTCCGGGCCGTTGAGGCTGCGGATCGAGGTCAGGAAGTAGTGGTGCAGCACGAAGAAGGCGGCGTCGCCCTGCGCCATCACGTTGGAGAGCTTGCCCGGATCGTCGTTCAGCACCGACTTCGGGGCGAGGCCGTCCTGGTACATGGTCTGCCACCAGGCGAAGACGCCCTCGGTCTTCGGGTCGTCGGCGAAGACAGGCTTGCCGGCCGCGTCGAACGCGGTGATGCCCTCGTTCAAGAGGTAGGTGTGCAGGTATTCCTCGCAGAATTCCTTCACCCAGTAGGCGACGTAGGGGCTCTCGACGATCTTCTTGTCCTTGAGCGCCTTCGACGCGTCATGGATCTCCTGCAGCGTCTGCGGCGGCGCGGCGATGCCGGCTTCCTTCAGCATGCGGTCGTTGTAGTGCATCATGTGCACGGCCGAGAAATAGGGCGCGCTGATGATGTCGCCGGCCGCGTTGACATAGGCGGGGCGGGCGCTCTCGAACATGTCGGCGACCATGTCGTCGACGCCGGGAAGGCCGTTCAGCTTGGCCGCCCAGCCCTGGTCGACGAACTTCTGCGAGTTGTAGGCGAAGTTATAGAAGAGATCGATGGCGTCGCCGCCGCGCAGGCGGGTCTGCAACGCCGGCGAGAAGCCGAGATTGGGGATGACGGCGACGTTGACGGCGGGATTGCCCTTGGCGGTCCACTCACCGACCAGCGTCTTGATCGTGTCGGGCTGGAAGTCCCAGGCGAGCATGTCGAGCGTGCCGGAGAACGCCGCCTCGGCGCGGCCCGCGAGGCCCGGCGCCAGGATGGCTGCCAGCGCCGTCGCGCCGCCGGCCTTCAGAAAGGCGCGCCGATCGAGGCCGCCCGGGCGCTTGGTCGAATTGTTGGATGTCATTCTGAACCCCTTCCCGTGGATGGTGTTGAAGCCGTTTGGGTAGTCGCCATGGTCCGGGCCTGAGCCCTCGCCGCTGCCGTTCCCGGCCTCGCAGGCGTGTCATCCGCCTTTCGAGGCCCGGTCGTTCATGATCCGGAGCCGTGTCCTGACCGGTCCGGCGCGATGGCGCGCCGATTGCCGATGGATGTCGACCCCGTCTCCGCCGATCCCCGTCGCCGAGAGCTCCTCTGCCCTCGCGCGCTGCCGGTTTCGGACCGACCCGTCATGGTGAGCTGTATCACGCAATGACGAGTGTTATCAAATATCAACGTATAATATTGCTCGTAAAATAATCGCGATCACGGGTTCGTGCACGGTTTTCGGAATCCCAGCCGGCGCCTGTCGTCATCGCTGGTTGGCGTGCGTGCATCGCTGTCGGGGATGGCCTCGATTGCGGGCGCGGATCGGCGGCAAGTCGAGGCGATGAGTTCATCAGGTAAATTCCAGATTTATTATGTAAACCAGACTAAAAAGACCCGCGCCGGCCTGTCAAGCGCCGGGGTGACGATTGCGGAATGCTGCGGGAATATTGCGGCCTTCGATCGCGCCGTGGCCATCCGGGGGCGGGACGCTCGACGGGCGGTATACGGCGCTTGGGCGTCAGGCGCTGGCGCGCCTCCGTGCCGCCCCGGCGTCAGCCAGTCGGTTCTTCATCGATGGCTGCGATCCGTTGCGCGAGGTGCTGCGCGACTAGCGCCGGTGTTTGCTCAGAGCGCGATCCGGGCGTTGGCGCGGCTCTCGGCGGTGATCGACGTCTGGATGTGGCGGACGATCTGCGCGGCATGGGCGCTCGCCAGCGCATCCGCCCACTCGACGTCGCGCGCAACGATCGCGGCGATCATCGCCGCGTGCTCGTCGACATATTCCCGCGGCAGCACGTCGTGGAACGAGGAATAGTAGAGCCGCAGGATTCGCCGGCCCTCGTCGAGCAGCTGGGTGAACAGCTCGGTGTAGTAGCGGTTGCGGCCGGCGCGGGCGATCTCGAGATGGAAGTCGCGGTTGGTGGCGATCATCGCCAGCGCGTCCCGTGCCTCCACCGCCCCGGTAAAGGTCTGCTGCAGCGCCCGGATCCGCTCGATGTCGTCGTCGCGATGATGCAGGGCGGCCAGGCGTGTGGTGACGCGATACATCAGCGTCAACGCGTCGAAGAATTGCGGCAGGCTCAGAAAGTCGATGTTGGCGACGATCGTCGCCCGGTTCGGCAGCGTCGTGATCAGCCCCTCGGCCGCCAGGCGGACCAGCGCCTCGCGGATCGGCGTGCGCGACATCGCGAAGCGTTGCGCCAGCTGCACCTCGTCGATCGCGCTGCCCGGCGGCAGGACGAGCTCGATGATGTCGTTCCTCAGCGCCTCGTAGACATGTCCGACGCCGGAGCCGCGGCGGTGCCCGGCCGGCGTCTCGGCGTCCTGCGCGTCGCGCTGCTTCATCATCGTGACGGCCATCCTTCGCATTGCCTCGCCACTTCTTAGCCAAGGATCCGGCCCGCGTCACGGTCCCAACGCGATCGGACGCCCGATTCGGAAAATTGTCGACACAGAAAATACAAATGCTAGAATGACGTGGATCCTCGCCATTCCGGGACGCGCGGCGGCGCGCGGCTCACAGGGAGAACACCATGAAATCCTCGATCTTCTCAGGCTGCATTCCGGCCTTGATGACGCCCTGCAAGGCCGATCGCAGCCCCGATTTCGACGCGCTGGTGCGCAAGGCGAAAGAGCTGGTCGGCGCCGGCATGTCGGCCGTCGTCTATTGCGGTTCGATGGGCGACTGGCCGCTCCTGACCGACGCGCAGCGCATGGAGGGCGTCGAGCGCCTGGTGAAGGCCGGCGTGCCGGTCATCGTCGGCACCGGCGCCGTCAACACCGCCAGCGCCGTGGCCCACGCCGCGCACGCGCAGAAGGTCGGCGCCAAGGGCCTCATGGTCATTCCCCGCCTGCTGTCGCGCGGCTCGTCGGCCGCCGCCCAGCGCGGCCATTTCAAGGCGATCCTCGCCGCCGCGCCGGATCTGCCGGCCGTCATCTACAACAGCCCCTATTACGGCTTCGCCACGCGCGCCGACCTCTTCTTCGCGCTGCGCCAGGCCCACAAGAACCTCGTCGGCTTCAAGGAATTCGGCGGCGCTGCCGACATGCGCTATGCGGCCGAGAACATCACCAGCCGGGACGACGACGTCTCGCTGATGATCGGCGTCGACACCTGCGTCTTCCACGGCTTCGTCAATTGCGGCGCCGTCGGCGCGATCACCGGCATCGGCTGCGTGCTGCCGAAGGAAGTCCTCCACATGTGCAACCTCGCCCAGGCGGCCGCCCGGGGCGATGCGGACGCCCGCGCCCGCGCGCTGGAGCTGGAATCGGCCCTCGGCGTGCTCTCCTCGTTCGACGAAGGCCCGGACCTCGTCCTCTACTTCAAGCACATGATGGTGCTGAAGGGCGACAAGGAATACACGCTGCACTTCAACGAGACCGACGCGCTCTCCGACAGCCAGCGCGGCTATGTCGAAAGCCAGCTCAAGCTCTTCGACACCTGGTATGCCGAATGGAGCAAGCTGCCCGGCGCCGTGCAGACCTACAAGGCGTAAATTTACGCGCCTCCCAAGCGAAAGGCCCTCCGCAAGGA
>JAEWAD010000463.1 GCA_023391905.1 Pseudomonadota bacterium
GGCCGCGACGGAGGCCGATCACTTCACGCCGGTCATGGTGACGCCCTGGACGAACTGACGCTGGGCGCAGAGGAAGAGGATCACGAGCGGGGCGGTGAGCAGGGTGGCGGCAGCCATCAGGGCGCCGAAGCTGGAGCCGAGGTCGGTGTCGCTGAAATACATCATGCCGAGTGGCGGCGGCGCGAGCTCCGGGCTGGTGACGACGATCAGCGGCCAATAGAGGTCATTCCAGTGCGCGGTGATCGAAAAGACCGCGAAGGCGGCAATCGCCGGACGGGCGGCCGGGACGACGACGCGCCAGAGGATTTCCATTTCGCCCATGCCGTCGAGCCGCGCGGCGTGGATGATGTCGTCCGGGAAGGAGCGGAACACCTGGCGGAACAGGAAAATCGCGAAGACCGACAGGAAGAACGGCAGCATCAGGGCGAAGTAGCTGTCGAGCATGCCGGTGAAGGCCAGGCCCATGTAGAGCGGCAGAGCGGGCACCTGTACGGGAACGCAGAGCGCGAAGAGAACGAGCGCGAACAGCAGGCCGCGGCCGCGGAACTCGTATTTTGCCAGGGCGTAGGCGCAGGGAATGGCCGTGAGCAGCTGCACGGCGAGGATGCCCGCGCAGATCACCACGCCGTTCAGCATGAAGCGCAGCAGCGGCGACTTGGCGAAGGCGTCGCGAAAATTGTCGAAGCCGGCGAAGGTCTGCGGCAGCCAGTGAAAGGTGGCCGAAAACACTTCCTGCGACGGCCGGAAGGCGGTGAGCAGCATCCAGTAGAACGGGAACAGCATGGCGAAGGCACAGGCCAGCAGCACCGCATGCATGAGGAGCTGGCCCGGCGTAAGACCTGCCCGCTTCAGGAAAGAGACGGCGCCCGACATCAGTAGTGGACCTTCCGTTCGAGGACCTTCGCCTGGATCAGCGACAAGAGCAGGATGATGCCGAGGAAGACGACTGTGATCGCCGAGGCGAGACCGATGCGCATGTACTGGAAGCCCTCGAGGTAGTTGACGTAGAGCAGCACGTCGCTCGCCCCCTGCGGTCCGCCGCGCGTCAGCACCGCGACCGTGTCGAACACCTTGAAGGCCGTGATCGAGGTCGTGATGACGACGAACATCGTGGTCGGCCCGAGCATGGGCAGGGTCACGGTGAAGAACCGCTCGATCGGGCTGTCGATGCCGTCGACGGCCGAGGCTTCGTAGAGCTCCTGCGGGATCGCCGTCAGGCCGGCCGTGAACAGCACCATGTTGAAGCCGGCGAGCGACCACACGCCGATGATGGCGAGCGCCGGCATCACCAGAGAGGGATTGCCGAAGAATTCCATCGCCGGCAGGCCGATGGCGGTCAGCAGGTGATTGACCGGGCCGATCGTGCCGTGGAGCAGGTACTTCCACACCGTTGCCATCGCGATCAGCGACGAGGTGACCGGCAGGAAGAAGGCGATCTGATAGAGCTTTCGGCCTTGCTTCAGCCCGTTGACCATGACCGCGAGCACCAGCCCGATCACGACCGAGGCGGGAACGACCAGCGCGACATAGTAGATCGTATTGAACAACGCCTTCCAGAAGGTCCTGTCCTTCCAAAGCGTTGCGTAGTTCTCGAAGCCGAGGAAGGAAAAGTCGAGCGCGCCGAGTTCGTAGTCGGTGAAGCTCATCGTGATCATCACCACGATCGGCAACAGCAGCGTGCCGACGAGCAGGATGACGGAAGGGATGGCGAACCAGTAGGCGATGGACGGCGCGATTTCAGCGCCGAGACGCCGTCGCGCGGCGCCGCTCGCGCCGGAGGATAGAACCATGGTCATGGATCAGGCGCCCACCGCCCTACGGCCCATGGCGAAGCTCATCAGCTCGGGCGGTGCCGTGCCGAGCAGAGCCGGCAGACGCTTGCCGTCCGGATCGAACAGCAGGGCCGAGCCGGCACAGGCCCCGACCGGGACATTCTCGTTCAGGCTGCCATTCGCCTGCAGCTTCTCGAGGTCCGCCGCCGAGACACGCAGCGTCAGGCTCTTCTTTCCGCCGGCATCGTGCCGCATGTGGAGCAGCACGTCGTGGCCGAGACGTTCGATGCGCTGGAGGCGGCTGTCGATGACGATGTCGGACGAGCCGTCGTCGATGGCGAGAATCTCCGGACGGAGGCCGATTGTCAGCGGCCCGACCGTGTCGGCGCGGAAGGCCGTGGCCCGGCCGGCGACGGAGACTTGCCCATGCTGGTCGGCGCGGGCGTCCAGCAGGTTGATTTCCGGGCTGCCGATGAAGCGAGCGACGCGCAGATCGGCGGGGTTGGCGTAGATTTCGCCAGGCGTGGCCACCTGGATGATCTCGCCGTCCATCATCAGCGCCACGCGGCTCGACATCGTCATGGCCTCGACCTGGTCGTGCGTGACATAGATGAAGGTCGCGCCGAGGCGGCGGTGCAGCTCGGAGAGCTCGCCGCGCATATGCACGCGCAGGCGGGCGTCGAGGTTGGAAAGCGGTTCGTCCATCAGGAAGACGCGCGGCTGGCGCACCATGGCGCGGGCGAGCGCCACGCGCTGCCGCTGGCCGCCCGAGAGTTGGGCGGGTCGGCGATCGAGCAGCGCCTCGATTTCCACCTGGCCCGCCACCTGGTCGACCGCTTCGGCGATGGCGGCGCGGGCTGTAGACTGGCCTGGCACCAGCCGGCCGACGAGCGGCCAACGCGCCGCGCTGGAGAGGCGCCGCACCTTCAGCGGCGTGGCGATGTTCTCGCGGACGCTCATATGCGGATAGAGCGCATAGCTCTGGAAGACCATCGAGACGTCGCGCGCCCGCGGCGGCAGATGGTCGACGGGCGAGCCGTCGATCCGGATCGAGCCGCCGTCCTGCGGAATGAGGCCCGCGAGAATGCGCAGCAGCGTCGATTTTCCGCAACCGGAAGGGCCGACAAGGGTGAGGAATTCGCCGGCGGCGATATCCGCCGAGACGCCCTTCAGCGTCTGCGTCGCGCCGAATTTCTTTTCGATCGAAGAGATGGAAACGGTTGCCGTCATGTCCTGCCCCGTTGTTTTCGGGCGGAACATGGCGGAGTTTTGTTTCACCTGCATGACAGGGTTGGATTAAAACTCCATCGGTGGATCACCGTCGGAGAGTGCCCCTCACTCCGCCGCGATCGCGGCGGCGAGAGCCTCCACGACGAGGATCTTGGCCGGCACGGCGGTCATTTCACCGCCGATCGGCGGCGGGTCGGTGGCGACCGCCAGCAGGACGGCATCCGCCTGCTGGGTGAGGGGGCTGGATGTCCGGCCGGTGATCGCGAGCGTGAACGCGCCCGCCGCCCGCGCCCCCGCGAGGAAACGCACGGTGTCCGGTGTGAGACCGATCTCCGAGATGCCGATCGCCACACAGGAGGAATCGAATCGGGTGATCACCTCATGCGCCAGCGTCGCATCCTGGAAAGCCTGGGCGATGAGCCCGACGCGCATGAGGCGGTAGGCGACCATCTCGGCCACAATTCCGGAAATGCCGACACCGAAGATGTCGATCCTCCGGCTCTTCTTGAGCTGGACCGCCAGCCGGAGCAGCAGATCGGGATCGAGATGCCGCGCCGTGTTGTTGATGGCGTCGCCGAGCCGTGTCGCCAGGGGCTCCAGGCCGCCCGCATTCGAAACCCGCATCAGGCGGGCGGTGCGTTGGCTTGCGAGTTCCGCCGTCAGGGCGATCTTCAGATCCCGGTAGCCGGCATAGCCGAGATGCCTGCAGAAGCGAACGACGCTGGCCTCGCCGCTCTGGGCCAGTACGGCCAGCTCCGCCAGCGACGAGCGAACGACGCGCTCCGGGTTGTCGAGGATGTATTTGCCGATCCGCGATAGCGCCTCCGGCATGTCTTCGATGGCTTGCCGCAGACGCGGAAGGCTCGGATCGCCGAAGGTTTCGCTGCTGGTTTTTGACGGGATTTGCGGAGCCATCTGCCGATACTGCCAAGTGGACGCGCCAACGGTGAACGGGTTGCGGCCCGTTGTCCATATGGCGACCGGACATCGGATCAGGGCCGCGCTTCCGTTTGGTCCGTCGCGCCGTCAACCTTTCGCCAGCGCCACGACGGGATCGAGCCGCGAGGCGTTGCGCGCCGGCAGGTAGCCGAAGACGACGCCGATCAGGCTGGAGCAGAGGAAGGCCGTGACGATCGAGGTCGTCGAGTAGATCAGGCTGAAATTCGAGCTGAAGGCGCTGAACAGCACCCCGAAGCCGAGCGCCGTTCCAATGCCGATCAGCCCGCCGATCAGGCAGACCAGGATCGCCTCGATCAGGAACTGTTGCAGGATGTCGCCCTGCCGCGCCCCGACCGCCATGCGCACCCCGATCTCCGAGACGCGCTCCGACACTGAGACCAGCATGATGTTCATGACGCCGATGCCGCCGACGATCAGCGAGATGACGGCGATCGAGGCGATCAGCAGCGTCAGCGTCGTCGTCGTCGCGGTGATGGTCTGGCGGATGTCGTCGGTGTTGAGGATGAAGAAGTCCTTGGTGCCGTGGCGCTGAGTCAGGAAGGTGGTGACGGCAGCTTCCGCGAGCTCCGTCGGGACGTCATCGCCGACGCGGACGGTGATGCTGCGCAGCGACGTGCTGCCGAGGAAGCGGGCCTGTACCGTGGTGTAGGGCAGGAACAGCGACAGGTTCTGGCTCGATCCGAACCCGCCCTGCTGCGGCCTGGCGACGCCGACGATGCGGGCCGGCACCTGGCCGATCAGGATCACCTGGCCGACCGGGCTGCCGTTGAAGTCGCTGAACAGCGCCTTGCGGGTGTTCTCGTCGATGACGACGTCCTGGGCCATCGAGCGGACGCTTGCCGCGTCGAAGAACTGGCCGGCCGCGAGCGTCGTGCCCTTGGCGGCGAAATACTGCTCGCTGACGCCGTTGACGAGCGCGCTCGCCTCCTTGGCGCCAAACCGCACCGAGCTCGAGGTGGAGACGGTGGGCGTGACGGCGGCAACATAGGGCTGCTTCGCGAGTTCGTTGGCGTCGGCGACGACCAGCGTCGTGATCTTGCCCGATCGCATGTCGCCGAAGTCCTTGCCGGCGAAGATCTCCAGCGTGTTGGTGCCGAGGCCGGAGATGTTGGCGAGCACCTTCTGGCGCGAACCCTCGCCGAGCGCGACGACGCTGACCACCGAGGCGATGCCGATGATGATGCCGAGCATGGTCAGGAAGGTACGCAGCTTGTGGGCCCGCATCGACAGAAGCGCCATGCGCAGCGCCTCGCGGCCACGATCGAGGATCGAGGTCCAGCGGCTTCCCTTCGCCTGCGTCCGCGCCTCGGTGCTCCCGGCGACTGCAAGCGGTTCCTTCGGCTTGCGCGTATCGGAGAGGATGACGCCGTCGCTGATCTCGATGATGCGCTCGGCGCGCGCGGCGACCGCCATGTCGTGCGTGACGATGATGACCGTCTTGCCCTCGACATGCAGCTCCTCGAGGATGCGGAGCACTTCCTCGCCGCTGTGCTTGTCGAGTGCGCCGGTCGGCTCGTCGGCGAGGATGACGTTGGCGCCGTTCATCAGCGCGCGGGCGATCGAGACGCGCTGCTGCTGGCCGCCGGAAAGTTGGCCGGGGCGGTGGTCGGTGCGGTCGGCCATGCCGAGGCGGCCGAGCAGGGCGGCTGCGCGGACCTGCCGGTCCTGCGGCGACTGTCCGGCATAGACGGCGGGGATCTCGACATTGCCGAGCGCGGTCAGCTCCGCCAGCAGGTGATAGCGCTGGAAGATGAAGCCGAAATGCTCGCGCCTGAGCGCCGCCAGCTCGTCCGGTTCGAGCAACGCGGTCTCGCGGCCCGAGATGCGGTAGCTGCCGGAGGTCGGCCGGTCGAGGCAGCCGAGGATGTTCATCAACGTCGACTTGCCGGAACCCGACGCGCCGACGATCGCCACCATCTCGCCGGCCTGGATCGAGAGGTCGACATCCCTGAGCACGGCGATCGTGCCCTCGCCGGAGGGAAACTCGCGGCGCAGGTTGGAGAGCGTAATCAGCGGTTCGGCGGCGATGGGCGCGTGCATCCGTCTAGAACCCCATCGGCGGCCCGCCCATCCGGCGACCGGTCGCGGCGCCGGGCGCGGACGAGCCTTCGCCGGTGACGACCCTGTCGCCAGCCTCGAGGCCGGAGCGGACCTCGGCGATGACCTTGTCGTTGAGGCCGATCTCGACCTTGCGGCGCTCGATCTTGTCGCCGTCGACGACGCGAACCGTGTAGCTGCCGTCGGCATTGCGCGGCCCGAGGGCGACGGCGGGAACCGTCAGCACGTCGTCCGCCCGGCCGAGCACGATATGCACCTCGGCCGTCATGTAGGTGCGCAGCCGGCCATCCTCGTTCGGCACGTTGAAGATGCCGTTGTAGTAGATCGCCGACGAGGTCGACGCGGAGGAGGTCGATGTCGAGGCGGTCGAGAAGCTGCTGTCGCTGCGGATCGATTCCGGCGCCGGCTCGATCGAGGCGAGCGTCGCCTCGTAACGCCGGTCGGGATCGCTCAGGATGTTGAAATAGACGGGCTGGCCGGCGTTGACGCGGACGATGTCCGCCTCGGAGATCTCGGCCCGGACGGTCATCACGTCGAGCTGGCCCATGATGACGATGGTCGGGGCCGACTGCGCCGCGTTCACAGTCTGGCCTTCCTGCGTCACGACCGCGAGCACCGTGCCGTCGATCGGCGCGGTGATCTGCGTATAGCCGAGATTGGCCTCGGCCGTCGAAACCGCGACTTCCGACTCGATGATGCTGGCGTCGAGCGCCTCGATCTGCGCGCGCGTCGTCTTGACGTTGGCCTCGGCGGTCTCGAAATCCGCCTGCGAGACGGCCTTCTGCGCCAGCATGGATTTCTGCCGTGCCAGCGTCTGCTCGGCGAGCAGCAGCGAGGCTTCCTTCTCGATGCGCTGGGCGCGGATGTTGGCGAGCGCGGCCTTGGCGGTGCGCAGCGCGTTTTCCTGCGTGACCGAGTCGATCTCGGCGATCAGGTCGCCCTTCTTCACCTGCTGGCCGAGCTCGACCTTGAGCGCGGTGACGCGGCCGGAGACCTGCGCGCCAACGGCAACCAGCTTCGAGGGCTTCAGCGTGCCCGTCGCCAGCACCGTCTCTTCCACCGTGCCGGTGGAGACAGGCGCGGTCATCATCGCCGGCGCCTTCGTGCCGGTGAAGTTGGAGCGGTAGGCATAGCCGGCGCCGGCCAGCACGATCAGCGCGATGATCAGGAGGGGGAGGCGGGATCGCCTGCCTTTGGGGTTCTTGCTCATGCGGGACGTGTTCCGGAGGGCTGGGCGACAGGCAGGCACCGGGTGCGCGACGGGGCGGCGCACGGCGTCGGCGAGGCGATGTCGCGGTGAACGGTTCGGGGGTGCCGTCGACTATTGCCGGGCAAGGTGGGGGCCCATGCGTTTGTCGACGATGACCGGCTTGGAGCTGTCGACCGCGCCGCTCCAGCCGCCGCCCAGCGCCTTGTTGAGCGCGATGTAGTCGGTGGCGATGGCAACCCGGCTTTCGATTAGCGCGTCCGATGCCGAGTAGAGCGACCGCTCGGCCGTCAGCACGTCGAGGAAGCTGGACGAGCCAGCCTGGAACAGCGCCCGTGCGACGGTGTTGGCCTCGCCATAGGAGCGGGCGGCCGAGGCGAGCTTGCCGGAACGGATGCGCTCCTGCGACAGCGCGACGATGGCGTTCTCGACGTCCTCGAGCGCGGTGAGCACGGCGGCCTGGTAGGCGATGAAGCTCTGGTCGCGCTGCGCCTGCGTCACCTCGACGGCGGCCTTGAGCTGGCCGCCATTGAAGATCGGCACCGTCAGCGTCGGGCCGAAGGCCCAGCTGATCGACGAACTCTTGCCGAGATCGCCGAGCTTGGCGCCGCTGGTGCCAATATTGCCGGTCAGGCTGGCGCTCGGGTAGCGCGCCGCCTCGGCCTGGCCGATCTTTGCGGTGGCGCTCGCATACTGCGCCTCTGCGAGCCGCACGTCCGGCCGCGCGGTCAGCACGTCGGCGGGAATGCCGGTCGGGATCGGCAGCCGCGGCGCCGGCACCGGCTTCGGCTTCTTCATCCGCTCGACCAGGGCGCCGGGTGCCCGGCCGGTCAGAACCGAGAGGCGATGGACGGTCTCGGCATAGGCAGCCTCCAGCGAGGGAATGCCGGCCTCCGTGCTGCTCGCCTGGCCGTCGGCCGTGGCGGCGTCCGCCGCCGTGGCGCCGCCGGCCTCGAAC
>JAEWAD010000481.1 GCA_023391905.1 Pseudomonadota bacterium
ACCGGCACCGGCGAGGCGGTTGACCTGCGCGACGGCGGCGACCGCTTCGGCGGCCATGACGTGACCCGGGCCGTTTCGTCGGTGCAGGGCGAGATCGCCACGAAGCTGAAGGGCATGGATGCGGCCGACCAGGCCGGCATCGACGCGGCGCTGATCGCCCTCGACGGCAGCGAGAACAAGGGCCGCCTCGGCGGCAACGCGCTGATCGCGACCTCGATGGCGGTGCTGCACGCGGCGGCCGCCGGCGCCGGCCAGCCGCTCTGGCGCTATCTCGCCGGGGATCGCAAGGTCCGCATCCCGGTGCCCGAGATCCAGATCTTCGGCGGCGGCGCGCATGCGGCGCGGCGCGTCGACGTGCAGGACTTCATGCTGATGTGCCCGGGCGCCTCTTCTTTCGCCGAGGCGCTCGACTGGACCGCCGAGGTCTATCGCGCGGCGGGCTTGCGCATGAAGAAGGCCGGCAAGCTGCAGGGCGTCGCCGACGAGGGCGGCTTCTGGCCGGCCTTCAACTCGAATGAAGAGGCGCTGGACGAACTGGTCGGCGCCATCGCCGATGCCGGCTTCACGCCGGGCGCGGATGTCGGCATCTCGCTCGACATCGCCGCTTCCGAGTTCGGCCGCAACGGCCGCTACAAGCTGGCGCTCGACGACAGCGAGCTCGACACCGGCGGCATGATCGACCTGCTCGGGCGCTGGCTCGACGCCTATCCGATCCTGTCGATCGAGGATCCGGTCGCCGAGGATGACGAGGCCGGCTTCATCGCCTTCACCGAGCGCTATGGCGACCGCTGCCAGGTGATCGGCGACGATTTCCTCGTCACCAACGCGGCGCGCGTCGCGGACGCGGCGGCGAAGGGGGCGGCGACCGCCGTGCTGGTCAAGCCGAACCAGGCCGGCACGGTCACCGAGACGAAGGCAGCGCTCGAGGCGGGCAAGAAGGCCGGCTTCGGCACCATCGTCTCGGCCCGCTCCGGCGAGACCGAGGACGTCACCATCGTGCATCTCTCGGTCGGCTGGGATGCCGGCCAGTTCAAGGTCGGCTCGTTCTCGCGCTCCGAGCGCATGGCGAAGTGGAACGAGATGCTGCGCGTCGAGGAAGCGCTCGGCGCTGACGCGGTCTATGCCGGTCCCGCGGCACTCGGCCTGCGCAAGGGCGGCTAGTACGGTGCCTCTCCCTCAGGGAGAGGTGAGGGATGGAGCGACCACGCTCCGCCGTCATCCCGGCGGAGGCCGGGATCCAGACACTCCGGCTCTCGGCTGATAGGCTGGACCAGGCTTTCTTGGCCGGTGTTCATGGGTCCCGGCCTTCGCCGGGGCGACGAACCCTGCTCATAGGCCTTGGGGTGCATGGATCCCCTGAGGGGTAGGCCAACAAAAAAGCCTCCGGCCGCGTCGTGCGACCGGAGGCTTCCAAGCAGAGTGTATTGATCAGTAGGTGGCGCGGCCGCCCGAGAGATCGAACACGGCGCCGGTGGTGAACGAGCATTCCTCGCTCGCCAGCCAGGTCAGGATCGAGGCGGCTTCCTCGACCTTGCCGAAGCGGCCCATCGGGATCTTCGACAGCATGTAGTCGATATGTGCCTGGCTGACCTGCTTCAGGATCGGCGTGTCGATCGTCGCCGGCGTGATCGCGTTGACCGTGATGTTGTCCTTGGCCAGTTCCTTGCCGAGCGACTTGGTGAAGCCGATCACGGCCGCCTTCGAGGCGGAATAGGCCGAGGCGGTCGGATTGCCTTCCTTGCCGGCGATCGAGGCGACGTTGACGATGCGGCCATAGCCGTTCTTCTGCATCAGCGGCGCGACGAAGCGGTTGCAGTAGAACAGGCCGTGCACGTTGATCTCGAAGACGCGCTGCCATTCATCGATGGGATAGTTGACGACCATCTCGTTCTTGCCGGCGACGCCGGCCGAGCAGATCAGGATGTCGATCTTGCCGAGATGGCCTTCCGCCGCCTTCGCCGCCGCCTCGACCTGGTCGGGCTTGGAGATGTCGAGCTGGATGCCATGCGCCTTCGGGCCGAGCGCCGCCTTGGCGGCTTCGATCCGCTCGGCGTCCACGTCCCAGAGACAAACCGTTCCGCCCTCGGAAACAATCCGCTCGGCCGTCTTGAAGCCGATGCCCGAGGCACCGCCGGTCACGATCGCGCCACGACCGGAGAAACGCTTGATATCTGCCATTCGTCTACTCTTCCCTCTTCGCGCGGCCCAGCCACGCACCTTCGCGGTGGCGATACTGGTAAGGCCCATACGGTCATCAGACAACCCGTCTTGCGCGCTTCCGCAGTGGCGCTCCCGGGTTGTTTGCTTATAAGGACAGGATCTTTCCCGCTTACGGACATGGTTCATGGCCCTCAACACGATTGAAGAAGCCGTAGCGGCGATCGCCGCGGGTGAGCTGGTGGTCGTCGTCGACGACACGGATCGCGAGAACGAGGGCGATCTGATCATGGCCGCGTCGAAGGCGACGCCGGACAAGGTCGCCTTCATGATCCGCCATACCAGCGGCATCATCTGCGTGCCGGTGCTGGCCGATCGCGCCGAGGCGCTGCACCTGCCGCCGATGGTCGCCAACAACCGCGACCCGATGCGCACCGCCTTCACGGTGACGGTCGACTACAAGGTCGGCCTGACGACGGGCATCTCGGCCGAGGAGCGCGCCAACACCATCCAGGCGCTCGCCAACGACAATTGCACCGCTTCGGACTTCCTCCGCCCCGGCCACATCTTCCCGCTCATCGCCCGCGAGGGCGGCGTGTTGATCCGCTCGGGCCACACCGAGGCGGCGACCGATCTCGCCCGCCTCGCCGGGCTGGAGCCGGCCGGCGTGCTGGCCGAGGTGGTGAATGACGACGGCACGGTGAAGCGCCTGCCCGAGCTGATCGAGTTCGCCAGGGAGCACGGTCTGAAGATCGTCTCGATCGAGGACCTGATCGCCTATCGCGCCCGCACCGAGAGCTTCGTCCGCGTCGTCGACAGCTTCCAGGTTCCGGTCGGCGGCCGCACGGCCACCACCTTCGTCTACGAGACGCCGTTCGATCCGCTGCAGCATCTCGCCATCGTCTTCGGCGACGTCGCCGAGCAGCCCGACGTGCTGGTGCGCATCCATCGCGCCAACCCGATCTCCGACCTGATCTCGCGCGGGCCGGATTCGAAGGGCTGGCTGGAGACGACCCTGCGCAAGGTTGGCGCCGCCGATCGCGGCGTCTTCGTGCTGATCCGCGATCCGATGGTCGTCCGTCCGGATGGCTCGGCCGCCGGCGACGGCGAGGAGCGTCACATGTCGGCGAGGCAGCGCAAAGAACGCTGGCGCGAGATCGGCGTCGGCGCGCAGATCCTCAGGGATCTCAAGGTGCGCTCGATCCGCCTGCTGTCGTCGCAGGAGCGGCAATATGTCGGCCTGCAGGGCTTCGGCATCGAGATCACCGGTCGGGAGAACGCCGCCGAATAGGACTTCGCGTCGATTGCGGAACTCCACCCAGCGTTGTCGCATTGTATGGGGGAGCGACCGGTTGGTCGCAAATCCATGGAGGGACTACGATGCTGAGTTGGGCGATCTTCTTTCTCGTCGTTGCGCTGGTCGCCGCCATTCTTGGCTTTGGCGGCATTGCCGGAACGGCGATCGGTATTGCGAAGATCATCTTCGTGGTCGCGATCATCCTGTTCCTGATTTCCGGCGTGATGCATCTGATGCGCCGCGCCTGACTTTCCCGGCGCGAAGAAAAAGGCCCCGCGAGATCGCGGGGCCTTTTTTCATGGCAGGGGGCAGGCGGGCAGGGAAACGGGGGGATCAGCCGGAGCGCGTGGCGAGGGCGCGCTCGATCTCCCGGGCCGAGCGCTGCGCGGTTTCGACCGGGGGCAGGGGCACGCCGCCGCTCATCACTTCCTCGAGGCGGGCGCGGGCGCGGGAGACGCGGCTCTTCACGGTGCCGACCCGAACCTCGCAGATCTCGGCCGCTTCCTCGTAGGAAAAGCCGCTGGCGCCGATCAGCACGAGCGCCTCGCGCTGTTCGTCGGGCAGGAGCTGCATGGCGCGCAGGAAGTCGTCGAGCTCGAGATGGCTCTGCTGGGCGCCGAGGTCGGCCAGCCGCGCCGCATGGGCGCCCTCGGCATCCTCGACCTCGCGCCGCCGCTTGCGGCCTTCCGAATAATATTGGTTGCGCAGGATCGTCACCAGCCAGGCATGCAGATTGGTGCCCTGCTGGAACTTGTCGCGATTGGCGAGCGCCCGCATCACCGTCTCCTGCACGAGGTCGTCGGCGCGGTCGCGATTGCCGCTCAGGGAGCGGGCAAAGGCTCGCAGCATGGGAAGGGCTTCGACCAGTTCATTCTTCATGACGCTCTTCCTGGCAGTGCCTGTCTTCGGCGCAATGCAATGTGCTTGGCATCAGTCGTCGGCCGGATTCGCCCAGGGACGGGGCGCGGGCCGAAAGGTTCACCCGCGCCGCTTGGCGCTGTCGGACGCTTCGGGAACCGGTGCGTCGTCGAGCCGGTCCAGCAACGACATGATGTCGTCCGGAAGCGGTTCGCTGAGGGCGCTGTCGAAGACGCGGCGCAGTTGCCGGCCGATCCAGTCTTCCTTGTCACCCTGCGTGCTCGGTTCCGAAGGGGAAACCGAGCGAAACTCGGCATCCTTCAACATGTTCGTCTTGTCCATCTTTTTTCCCTGAGTGCCCAAGGGCCCCGTCCTTCCGATACCGTGCAGTGCGCCTGCCGGATTGCCAATGCGGAAGGTCAGGAATGGTTCCAGATTTTTTTGGGAACCGAATGCAACTTGCCACGTTCTGACCGGTATCGAGTTCAACGAGGGGGAAGTTATGCCCGAAAGTCTGTCGCAGGCCCTGGCGCCGCATCTGCCACTGCTGCGGCGCTACGCACGCGCCCTGACCGGTGGACAGGTCAGCGGAGACGCCTATGTCCGGGCGTGCCTGCAGGCGATCGTCGACGATCCGAGCGTGCTGGCGCGCGACATCCATCCGAAGGTCGCGCTGTACCGGCTGTTCCACGCGATCTGGTCCGGCACCCAGCTCGGCCCCGACGCCGAGATCGACGGGCTGAGCCGGCAGGAATCGACCGCGCAGCAGCGGCTCGCCACCATGACGTCCGAAAGCCGGCAGGCCTTGCTGCTGACGACGATGGAAGGCTTCTCCGACGCGGACGCGGCGGCGGTGATGGGCATCGACGCCAGCCGCATCCACCCGCTGCTGGAGGATGCGCTCGCCGAGATCGACCGGCAGACGCGCACGCGCGTCCTCATCATCGAGGACGAGCCGCTGATCTCGATGGACCTTTCCGGCATCGTGCAGGAGCTCGGCCATGACGTCGCCGCCGTCGCGCGGACGCGCGACGATGCGGTCGAGGC
>JAEWAD010000553.1 GCA_023391905.1 Pseudomonadota bacterium
GAGATGGATGACATAGAGCGGATCGGCGGCGGCGACGCCAAGGCCGCGCCGCTGGCCGACGGTATAGTGGATGATGCCCTCGTGCCGGCCGAGCACGCGGCCGTCGATGTGGACGATGTCGCCGCCCTCGGCCGCGCCCGGCTTCAACCGCTCGATGACGTCGGAGTACTTGCCGTTCGGCACGAAGCAGATGTCCTGGCTGTCATGCTTGTCGGCGATCTCGAGCCCGAGGTCGCGGGCGACCGCGCGCGTCTCCGGCTTGGTCAGCCGGCCGAGCGGGAAGCGGATGAAATCGAGCTGCTCCTGGGTCGTCGCGAACAGGAAGTAGCTCTGGTCGCGATCGAGGTCGGCCGGGCGGAACATGCCGCGATGGCCGCTGTCGAGGCGCCGGCTCTCGACATAGTGGCCGGTCGCCAGCGCCGCCGCGCCGAGCTCGCGCGCGGTCGTCAGCAGGTCGGAGAACTTGACCGTCTGGTTGCAGGCGACGCAGGGAATCGGCGTCTCGCCGGCGATGTAGCTGGCCGCGAAGCTGTCGATCACCGACTTGCGGAAGCGCTCCTCGTAGTCGAGCACATAATGCGGAATCCCGAGCCGCTCGGCGACGCGGCGCGCGTCGTGGATGTCCTGGCCGGCGCAGCAGGCGCCCTTGCGGTGCGTCGCCTCGCCATGGTCGTAGAGCTGCAGCGTCATGCCGACGACGTCATAGCCCTCGCGTTTCAACAGCCCGGCGACGACGGAGGAATCGACCCCGCCCGACATCGCGACGACGATGCGCGTGTCTTCGGGGCGGCCGGGAAGATCGAGGCTGTTGAGCATGGTGCAACTGCTTTGCCGTAGTGCCGCGCAGGACCCGTACCGGGAAAAGGCGGAAACGCAAGGGGGCGGCGGGGCCGCGTAAGGCCCGAACTATAATGTCGATCGCGTCATCTTCAAGGCGCGGCGGCCGCATTCGGCGCTCGAGAAGACAGCATTTCCGCGCCGGCGCGCGGCCGGGCATGGCGGATTTCCGGCCCAAATGCGGCATTTCCGGCAGGTTGCAGGCGGCTGCAATCCTTACCGAGTGGTTGAGAGGGGTTTAGCCCTTTTTTAAAGCCGACATCGTAGTCTCGCTTTCGACAAGGTCAGGTTGAGTGTGAGAGTAGAATGACCGATCAAATGCGTCCGCGCGTCAAATACGTCATCGGACCGGACGGAAGTCCGCTTACGATTGCCGATTTGCCGCCGCGTGACACGAAACGTTGGGTTATACGCCGCAAGGCAGAAGTCGTCGCGGCGGTGCGGGGGGGCCTGCTCAGCCTAGAAGAGGCGTGTCAGCGCTATACGCTGACCGTCGAGGAGTTCATCTCCTGGCAGCAATCGATCGACCAGCACGGCCTCGCCGGGCTCCGGACGACGCGGATTCAGCAATATCGCCAGTAGATCGCGCGGCTCTGTCAAAGCCACGCCACGAAACCGAAAAGGCCGGCTCACGCCGGCCTTTTTCTTTTTGGGATGACGTCGTCCGACAGGGCGCTGCCGATCCCCAACCCTCCGCCGTCATCCTCGCGAAAGCGAGGATCCATACCGCCGGGACATTGGGAGGTTCGCTTACCTATGAACCCGGCTGGATGGATCCCGGGTCTCCGCCCGGGATGACGCCGAGCGCGGGGGGACGTCGGCGCCAACTACCCCCTCAGAGCGTCAGCGTCTCGCCGACCTTGGGCGCGACGACGGCAACGCCGCTGCCCTCCATGCCGGCGACCAGCTTGTCCGGCGTCTGGTCGAGCAGGCCGAAAGTCCCGTAGTGGCAGGGGATCACCGTCTCGAAATGGAAGAAGCGGCGCGCCGCGAGCGCCGCCACCTTGCCGTCCATGGTGAAGCGGTCGCCGATCGGCAGGATGCCGATCTTCGGCTCGTAGATCTCGTCGATCAGCGCCATGTCGGAGAAGATGTCGGTGTCGCCGGCGTGATAGAGCGTCTTCTCTCCCGGCGCGCGCAGAACGAGGCCATGCGGCAGGCCGAGCGACATGGCGACGCCGTTCTTGTCGATCATGCCCGACGAATGATGCGCCACGGTCATCGAGACGCGGAAGGCGCCGAGATCGATCGTGCCGCCCGAATTCATCGCCTCGAGCTTTTCGACGCCGTTGTGGCCGAGATAGGCGGCGAGGTCGGCGTCCGCGACCACGGTGGCGCCGGTCGCCCTGGCGATCGGGATCGTGTCGCCGAGATGGTCGCCATGGCCATGCGTCAGCAGGATGTGCGTCAGGCCGCGGGTCCATGGCGCGGTGTCGCCCTTGAAGGACGGATTCCCGCTCAGGAACGGATCGATCAGGATGACGGCGCCGTCGATCTCGATGTGGAAGGCGGCATGGCCGAGCCAGGTGAGCTTCATGATGTCGTGTCCATCCTCTGTCGGTTCCTCGGGGCCAATATGGCGACGCGCGCCGAATTGACCAGCCCCGGCGCGCTGCAAGCTTGCCGTGCCGGGCGCGATCCCCGATAAGGGCGTGTGCAAAATCAGGAGGACCGTATCGGGATGGAAGCGCGCGCACCGGAGGCCGAGCGCCAGGGCATGATGAAGCGCCTGTTCGATCGCATCATGGTCCTGTCCGCCGGCAAGCACGCCCTGTGGCTGCTGGCCGTCGTCTCCTTCACCGAGGCTTCGTTCTTCCCGATTCCGCCCGATCCGGTGCTGGCCGCCATCGTGCTGGCGCGGCGCGACCGCGCCTGGATCGCCGCGCTCGTCTGCACCATCGCCTCGGTCGTCGGCGGCCTGTTCGGCTACGCCATCGGCTATGGCCTCTACGAGGCGATCGGCGCGCCGGTCATCGCCTTCTACAATCTCCAGGAAGCGTTCCACACCTTCCAGCTGCGCTTCGACGAGTGGGGCGGCTGGATCATCGTCGCCAAGGGGCTGACGCCGATCCCGTTCAAGCTGGTGACGATCGCCTCGGGCGTCGCGCATCTCAACCTCTGGACCTTCGTCATCGCCTGCGTGATCACGCGCGGCCTGCGCTTCCTGCTGGTCGCGGCGCTGTTCTACGCCTTCGGGCCGCAGGCGCGCGCCATCATCGACAAGCATTTCTCGACCGTGATGATCCTCGGCACCATCCTGGTCATTCTCGGCTTCGTCGCCATCATCTACATCTGAGGCCCGGCATGAGCGGCACGATCCTGGAACTGGGCGAACTGGAGCTGGCGCTGCCTCAGGCGGCGCCCCTCATCGGCCTCGATCTCGGCACCAAGACGATCGGCGTCGCGATCTCCGATCTCGGCCGGCGCATCGCCTCGCCGCTCGTCCTGATCAACCGCGTCAAGTTCACGCTCGACGCCGAGGCGCTGATCAAGCTGATCGGCGAGCGCCAGGTGGCGGCGATCGTCATCGGCCTGCCGCTCAACATGGACGGTTCGGAGGGCCCGCGCGCCCAGGCGACGCGCGCCTTCGTGCGCAACCTGCTGCCGAAGATCGAGATCCCGGTCGCGTTCTGGGACGAAAGGCTCTCGACGGTCGCCGTGACGCGCACGCTGCTCGAGGCCGATACCAGCCGCAAGCGGCGCGGCGAGCTGGTCGACAAAATGGCGGCCGCCTTCATCCTGCAGGGCGCGCTCGACCGGCTGCAGAAGCTGCTGCGCGACCGGCAGCCGGACGATGAGGACGATCAGCCCTTCGGGCAGATGTAGTCGATGAAGGCGCGCGCGTCGAAGCGGGCGTCGAGCATGCCGTAGGTCGAGCGCCAGGGCTTGCCAAGGCGCGATTCCAGGAAGGCGTCCGCGACCACGGCGGGGAAGCGCCGGCGCATCGCCGCCGCCGCCACCGTCATGGCGAGCTGCTCGACGAGGATGCGGGCCGAGCCCTCGTCCGCGAGGCCGACCGCCGTCGCCGCGCGAAGCACGTTGAGCGTCGAGCGCGCCGCCTGGCCGAGGCCATCCTCGATCACCCGAAGCACCGCCTCGAGCGAATCCGACGAACGCCGCAGGATCCGCAGCACGTCGAGGCAGAGCGTGTTGCCCGGCCCGTCGGCCAGCGCCGGCGCCAGCGCGTCGCGATAGAGCCGCGCGAGCGGGCCTTCCTCGACGAAGCCGTTGCCGCCGGCGCATTCGATCGCCTCGGCGACGATCGCCGGCGTCACCTTGGTCACCCAGTACTTGACCACCGGCGTCATCAGCCGCGCGAAGGCCGCCTCGACCGGATCGTCATGCGAGCGGTCGACGGCTTCCGCGAGGCGGAAGACGAGCGCCGCCGACGCCGTGACGTCGAGCGCCATGTCGGCGAGCACGCGGGTCATCAGCGGCTGGTCGATCAGCGGCGCCCCGAAGGCGCGGCGATGCCGTGCGTGATGCACGGCTTCCGATAGCGCGGCGCGGGAAATGCCGGCCGAGGTCAGCGCGCCGTCGACGCGGGTCAGCGTCACCGTCTCGTTGATCGTCGAGACGCCGCGCCCGGCCTCGCCGACGAGGAAGCCCGTCGTGCCGGGGAATTCGACTTCCGCCGCCGCGTTGGAGCGCGTGCCGAGCTTGTCCTTGAGCCGCACGAGGCGGATCGGGTTGCGCTTGCCGTCCGGCAGGAAGCGCGGCACCAGGAAGAAGGAGAGCCCTTCCAGCGTCTGCGCCAGCACCAGCAGCGCGTCGCTCATCGGCGCCGAGACGAACCATTTGTGGCCGACCAGGCGGTAGCTGCCGTCGCCGAGCGCGTCGGCCCGCGTCGTGCTGGCGCGGAGATCCGAGCCGCCCTGCTTCTCGGTGGTGGCGAAGGCGAACAGCGCGCCCGCCTTCTGCGACGCCGGGATGACGCGCGAATCGTAGCGCCGCGAGCGGATCATCGGCAGCCAGGTCTCGGCGAGACGCGGCGCATGGGCGAGCGCGGCGACGCTGGCGCTGGTCAGCGACATGGCGCCGACATGGCCGGCCTCGACCTGCGCCGTCATGTAGATGCGGGCGGCGCGCGCCACGGCGCGCACGCT
>JAEWAD010000032.1 GCA_023391905.1 Pseudomonadota bacterium
TCGTTGTCTCGCCCGTGAAGGCGATCTTCGCGATACGTGGGTTGGAGGCCAGCGGCTTGCCGGCTTCGAGGCCGAAGCCATTGACCACGTTCAGGACGCCGGGCGGCAACAGATCACCGATCAGCTCGGCCCAGACCAGGATCGAGGCGGGCGTCTGCTCGGCCGGCTTCAGCACGACACAGTTGCCGGCGGCAAGCGCCGGGGCGAGCTTCCAGACGGCCATCAGGATCGGGAAGTTCCACGGGATGATCTGGCCGACGACGCCGAGCGGCTCGTGGAAGTGATAGGCGATGGTGTCGTGGTCGATCTCGGAGATGCCGCCTTCCTGGGCGCGCACGGCGCCGGCGAAATAGCGGAAATGGTCGATCGCGAGCGGGATGTCGGCGGCGGTCGTCTCGCGGATCGGCTTGCCGTTGTCCCAGGTCTCGGCGAGCGCCAGCGTCGCGAGATTTTCCTGCATCACGTCGGCGATGCGGTTCAGCAGCAGCGCGCGTTCGGCGGCGCTGGTGCGGCCCCAGGCGTCCTTGGCGGCATGCGCGGCGTCGAGCGCCAGCTCGATGTCGGCGGCTTCCGAACGGGCGACTTCGCAGAGCACGCGGCCGTTGACGGGCGAGGTGTTGTCGAAATAGCGGCCCGATACGGGCGGTACGCGCTTGCCGCCGATATAGTTGTCGTAGCGGGGCGCGAACGGCGCCTTGGTGGCGCGGGTGAATTCCGGCTTGTTCATGGTGACCTCCCTGGTCGACGCTGAAACCGCGTCATGGGAGGAGTTTGCCCGGCCGGCGGCGCCTGTCAGCCCGGCCGTGTCGCATGGATGGCCGGAACTGTCTCACCCTTGCGACACTGTGCGCTGCAATACGCTCAGTGCGGACGCTCGAGGCCCAGTCTGCCGAGCTTGCGATGCAGGGTGGCGCGCGACACGCCGAGCTGGCGGGCCGCCGCCGTCACATTGCCGCCGGAGCGCTGCAGCGCCCGTTCGAGGATGGTCCGTTCGGCATGCCGCAGCTCGTCGTCGAAGCGCGCCTCGCCGGCAAGTTCGCCGTCGAGCGGCGGCGGCCGGCCGATCAGGCTGTCGCGATGGCGGTAGGCCTGGCGCGCTGCGCGGGTCGCGCCGATCACGATGTCGTCCTTGTCGACGGCGAGCAGGGCGCTCGGCGACCATTCCGCCGTCGGCGCGACGATGATGCGGGCGTCCGGATAGGCGAGGCGGAAGGCTTCGGCCTCGATCCGGCGCGTCGCCTCGGTCACCGCCATCGCGACCAGCGTGGACAGCTCCTCGGTCAGGTCGGCCCGGCAGGAAGAGACGTCAAGCGCGGCGGCGAGGCGGCCCTCGTGGTCGTAGATCGGCGCCGTCGTGCAGGAGAGGGCGGTGTTGCGGGTGAAGAAGTGCTGGTGGCGGTGGATCGTCAGCACGCGCTGCTCGATGAGGCAGGTGCCGATGCCGTTCGTGCCTTCGCTTTCCTCGCTCCAGACGCAGCCGGTCCAAAGCCCCCAATCCTCGAAGGCGTCGTCGTCGCCGGCGGCGCCACGCCGCGCCACCGGAACACCGTCGCGGTCGGCCAGCAGGACGCAGCAGCCCATGCCGCCGACGGCAAGAAACAGCCGGTCGAGGCTCGTCTGCGCGGCGCGGAGCAGGGGCTCGATCCGCTGGCGCGCGAGCGTCAGCTCGCGCTCGCTCAGCCGGTTCGGAAGCCGCCGTTCGGCCGGATCGAGTTGATGCAGCCTGGCGGAGCGCTGCCACGACGCGACGAGCGCCGATGTCGCCGCCTCGCCCGAGTGAATGGCGCGCTGCACGCGTTCGGCATGCTGTCCCAGTTCCGGCTTCGACATCGCCTCCTCCCAGATGGCTTCCGTGTCTGTCGTCGCTTCCTGCTGTTTCGAGACCGGGCCGAATCCGTCCTCCGCGATCCAGGGATCGCCGGACCTGGCCAAATGTCTGTCCCGCATGCCGCCCCGTTGGGTAGGCTCCCTAGATATAGCGATGCGAGGGCTTCTCCGACAACCTCCCGCGATCGGGCGATCGCGGCGCCCTATGCCGGCGCTTCGGTCAGCACGCTGTAGGCCGCAGCGGACCCCGCCGAGCCGCGCAGCCTGGCGCGGAATTCGCGGATCCGCGCCCGCCTGGCGAAACAGGCGAGGACGTTCAGATGTGCGGTCGTCCGACCCTCGGGCGCGAGGATCAGGAAGACGATGTCGACAGGCTCGTCGTCGACCGCCTCGAAATCGACGGGCTTCCGGAGGATGGCGAGCAGGCCGAACGGCGCCGTGATGCCGTCGACGCCGGCATGCGGGATCGCCACGCCGGTTCCGATGCCCGTCGAGCCGAGCTTCTCGCGATTGACGAGGGCTCGGTGGATCGATTCCTCCGGAATATCGAGCCGCGCGGCGGCGTGGGCCGCCAGCCTGCGGATCAGCGCTGCCTTGCTCGGCACGGACAGGTCAACGAGGACATCTTCCGACTGGACGATGCTGGATAACTGCATGGGATGGCTCACGTCAGGCGATTTTGGAGGCGTGGAATCGCGGCTTGATCACGGATCGGCCTCGCGGAGGCGGTAGCCGACGCCGGTTTCGGTCAGGATGTATTGCGGCTGGTCGGGCTGCTGCTCGATCTTCTGACGCAGCTGACGCACATAGACGCGCAGATACTGGACGTCGGTCGATCCGCCCCAGACCTCGTTGAGCAGGGCGCGGTGCGTCAGCACCTTGCCGGCGTGCTGAACCAGCAGGCGGAGGATGTCGTATTCCTTCGGCGACAGCTTCACTTCCCGCCCGCTGACGCGCACAATCCGTTTCACCAGATCGACGGAGAGATCGCCGGTCTGGAAGACGGCCTTCTCGCCCTGCTGCTGCAACCGGTGGCGCAGCGCGACGCGCAGCCGCGCCGCGAGTTCGCGCATGCCGAACGGCTTGGTGACGTAATCGTCGGCGCCCGCCTCGAGCGCCTTGACGATTCCCGTCTCGTCGGTGCGGCTCGACAGGATGACGATCGGCAGGTCGATCTGCGCGGCGCGCCAGCGCGCCAGCAGGTCATGGCCGGGCAGATCCGGCAAACCGAGATCGAGGATGACGAGGTCCGGCCTTTCGGCCGTGACCATCGCCGTCGCCTCGGCCGCGTTCTCGGCCTCGAGGATCGCATAGCCCTCCGTTGTCAGGCCGACCCGCAACAGACGCCGGATCGCCGGCTCGTCGGCGACGACGAGGATTCTCACGCTCGATGTGCTCATGACCTGTCGTCCAGTCTGGCGGGCTCGCTCGTCGCGGGAAAGCTGATGGTGAAGACGGCGCCCGTCCGGTCGGTGCGATTGCTGGCCGCGATCGTGCCGCCCATCGCCTCGACGAACCCCTTGCAGATGGCAAGGCCGAGCCCGGTCCCTGCCTGCACATGGTCCTGCTTCCTGACCCGGTAGAAGCTGTCGAACACGCGCGTGAGATCGCTCGACGGAATGCCGGGGCCTTCGTCGATGACCTGCAGCCTGACCTGCGCCGCGTCCGTCCAGGCCCGCAGGCGGATGGTGGAGCCGGCGGGGGCGTATTTGCGGGCGTTATCGAGCAGGTTGAACAGCACCTGTTCGAACAGGACGGGATCGAGCTTGACCATCGGCAGGTCGGCCGGCACGGCGAGCTCGATGCGGTGCCCGTCGAGGATCTTGGCGGCGCGGCGAAGCGCGCTGCCGACGATGTCGCCGATGAAGTGCGGCGAGGCGGAGGCGTCGGTCGCGCCGGATTCAAGCCGCGTCATGTCGAGCAGGTTGGCGATGAAGCGGTTGAGGCGTTCGGACTCGTCGAGCACGGTCGAAAGCAGCTCGACGCGGTCCGCCTCCGGCAGGTCGGCCGAATAGTCCTTGAGCGTGCCGGCGGCGCCGAGGATGGAGGCGAGCGGCGTCTTCAGATCGTGCGAGATCGAGGTCAGCAGTGCCGAACGCAGCCGGTCGGCCTCGGCGGCGAGCCGCGCCCTGTCGACGTCGGCGACGAGCTGGATGCGCTCGATCGCCAGAGCCGCCTGGTCCGCGAGCGAATCGAGCAGGCGCTGCTGCTCGGGCGTCAGGACGGGCCCCTGCTTGTCATTGTCCAGTCCGAGGACGCCGACACGGGTTCGGCCGGTCTTGAGCGGCAGATAGAGGCGTTTTGCTCCGGGCAGCGTGTCGGCGCCGCGGCCGGCGGGACGGTCGTGCTCCCAGGCCCAGTGCGCGGCGGCGATGTCGGCCTCGTCGAGCGTATCGTCCGGCGGATAGCCGGCGCGGACGGCGATGACGCCGTCTTCCGGCAGCAGCACGACGACGCGGACGCCGAGCATCGCGGCGATCTGGTAGGCGGAGGCCCACAGAACGTCCTCCAGCGTGCCGGCCCCGGCGAGCTTGCGACTGAACTGGTAGAGGCCCTCGGTGGTGCGGGCGCGCTGGCGCGCGGCGGCGGCCTGTCCCTGCACGCGGCCGGCGAGATTGCTGGCGATCACCGCGACGCCGAGGAAGAAGGCGAAGGCGACGGCGCTCTCGGGATCGCTGATGTTGAGGGTGTAGAGCGGCGCGAGGAAGAAGAAGTTGAAGGCGAGCGCCGCCAGCGCGGAGGCGAACAGGGCCGGCCAGAGGCCGCTGCTGACGGCGATCGCCAGCACTGCCATCAGGAAGACGAGCGCGATGTTGCGCACGTCCAGGAAGCGCGACAGGGCGTTGCCGATGCCGACCGCGACCGCCACATAGGCGACGCTCCAGAGATAGGGCTTGATGTCGAGGCGCGGCGCCAGGGCGGGCGCGATCACGCGCCGGGCCGGCGCGCCAAGCGCGGCATCGGGCGAGATGACGTGGATGCTGATGCCGCCGGCGTGGCGGATCAGGTCGTGCGAGACCGACCCTTCCAGCATTTCTCGCCAGCGCGGCTTGTCCGATTTGCCGACGAGGATGTGCGTGTAGTTGTTCGCCGTGGCGTAGCGCAGGATCTCCTGCGCCACATGCTGGCCGGGCAGCGTCACGGCTTCCGCGCCGAGTTGCTCGGCCAGCCGCAGCGTCGCCGCGACGCGGTCCTTCTCGGCGTCGCCGAAGCGGCTCGCCCTGGCGCTCTCGATGAAGAGCGCAGCCCAGGGCGCGCGCAGCCGGTCGGCGTGGCGGCGGGCATAGCGGACGAGGGACGGGCCGTCCTCCCGCGCGTCGACGCAGACGAGCACGCGCTCTCCGGCCGCCCAGGGGCCGGGAATGGCGTGTGCCTGCATGTGGGTGACGAGCTGTTCGTCGACGCGCTGCGCCGTCCGCCGGAGCGCCAGCTCGCGCAGCGCCGTCAGGTTGCTGGGCGAGAAATAGTTCTCGGTCGCCCGCCTGGCCGTCTTCGGCAGATAGACCTTGCCCTCATGCAGGCGCTTGATCAGGTCGCCCGGCGTGATGTCGATGATCTCGATGTCGTCGGCGCGGTCGAGGATCGAGTCCGGCACCGTCTCGCGCACCCGGATGCGGGTGATCTGGGCGACGACGTCGTTCAGGCTTTCGACATGCTGGATGTTGAGCGTGGTGTAGACGTCGATGCCGCGCGCCAGCAGCTCTTCGACATCGAGATAGCGCTTGGGATGGCGGCTGCCCTCGGCGTTGGTGTGCGCCAGTTCATCGACCAGCACCAGCTTCGGGCGCCTGGCGAGAATGGCGTCGAGATCCATCTCCTCCAGAACGCGGCCGCGATAGTCGACGACCGCGCGCGGGATGGTTTCGAGCCCCTCGGTCAGGGCCGCCGTCTCGGCGCGGCCATGGGTCTCGACGATGCCGATCACGACATCGACGCCGTCCGCCGCGCGGGCCCGGCCGGACATCAGCATCTCGTAGGTCTTGCCGACGCCGGGCGCGGCGCCGAGGAAGATCTTCAAGCGGCCGCGTCCTTCCCGCTCCGCGCTGTCGAGCAGCGCCTCGGGCGAGGGACGGCCTTCACGTGAAACACTGTCGTCGGACACCTGGATCCTCACGGTGCGGCGGGAATGCCATCATTAGGCATTCC
>JAEWAD010000090.1 GCA_023391905.1 Pseudomonadota bacterium
GCTCAGGCCGCGGCCGTCAGGGCTGCGCTGGCGTCCGTCACGGCAGGCGCGAGCTTGGCCATCGGCTTCGTCTGGAAGGCGGTCACGGAACCGAGCGCCTGCAGGTCGAAGCAGGCATAGTTCATGCCGCCGCTGTCACGGATGTAGAGGCGGCGACGGTCGAGGTCGGTCAGGCTGGTCCAGCTGGTCGACTCGGTCGGGATCGTGGTGATCTCGTGTCCCTCGACATGGAGATGGCCGCTGCCCTGATTGGGCGGATCGATCGTGATGCCGCGCGGACGATCGAAGTTGTTCATGATGTGCGCGACCATCTGAACGGCCTTGTCGGCATCGGTCTGCTTCTCGGCGAACTGCGCGTAGTAGGCAGCGCGGATGAAGCGATCCACCGACGTGTCCGTGCCGGGCAGACCCGCCTTGGCGATGCCCGAGCCGGGCTGCGCCACGTCAAATCCGTTGAACTGGCCCGTCGAGTGATCGACGTTGTTCAGGAAGGCGTAGTTGTTGAGATTGGTCAGGTGCCACGAGAACTGCGGCGCATTGGTCATCACGCCGACCGGGTTGTCGTAGACGGTGCGAACACCTTCGTGGAACTCGATCACCAGGCTCGCGCCGGTCGTGTCATGGACCGAATAGTGGAAGGGCATCGGGATGTTGCCGAGGATCGGCACCGGCGCGAGCAGCACAGCCTGCTTGTCGAGCGCTGCCTTCACTTCGGCGACGGTGGCGAACTGGCCGAGCACCCAGGCGCCGAGATCCTCCGCCGCCAGAGCGGCCTCGCTCGCGTCGACCGGCGCCTGCGGACCGGCGGCCTTCGGATAGGACTGGACCGAGAAGGTCAGGCCGGCGTCATTGAGACCCTCGATGACCTTGAGGTCGCCGGGCGCGATGCCCTTGCCGGGAGCCGGCGGCACCGTCGGCATGGTGACGGCGACGACGGCGTGGCGCATCTTCCACTCGAGCGCGGGATGGCCCTCGACCGTGGACGACAGGGCGAAATCGCGCGGGAACAGCGAGATCAGGTAGGGCAGCTCGATGCTGAGTTCGAGCGTCCGGCCCAGATAGGCGCGGTCGGCTGCGTCACGATAGAGAAGCGATGTGCACAAAGCGATGATCCCCCGCCCCTGACGGAGCTTTCTTCCAATGGCCCCTAGGATGGGCCGACCAATCATGTGCGCGGAGAGTAGCCTCGCGCATTCGACAGGCGCCAGCATTATCTCGCAACCCATGCAACTGTGACGCAGGGTGGTAAATCCGTGGTTGTACGCCGCCTCAACGCCGGCCGGCGTCGTGCGGGGACGCATCGACAGGGCCAACTCCCTGGTCGACTTGACGATCGGCGGAGGATCGCGCCCTATCGGACTTCCCTCATTCGCCTCGCCCTTCCGGAGAAGGATCGATCATGCGCCAGGTCACCGTCGCCGCGACGCAGATGGAATGCGACTGGGATCGCCACGGCAACGTCGCGCGCGCCGAGAGGCTCGTCCGGCGGGCCGCCGCCGATGGCGCCAACATCATCCTGGTCCAGGAGCTGTTCGAGACCCCCTATTTCTGCCAGGACCAGTTCCACGATCACTTCAACCTGGCCCAGCCCTTCGACGGCAACCCGCTGATCGCCCATTTCGCCGGGTTGGCGGCCGAGCTCGGCGTCGTCCTGCCGGTCAGCTATTTCGAGCGCGCCGGCCAGACCGCCTATAACAGCATCGCCATCGTCGACGCCGATGGCGGCGTGCTCGGCAACTACCGCAAGAGCCACATTCCGGATGGGCCCGGCTATACGGAGAAGTTCTATTTCTCGCCCGGCGACACCGGCTTCCGGGTCTGGCCGACGCGCTTCGGCAACATCGGCGTCGGCATCTGCTGGGATCAGTGGTTTCCGGAAAGCGCGCGGGCGATGGCGCTCGCCGGCGCCGAGATCCTGCTCTATCCGACCGCCATCGGCTCGGAGCCGCAGGACGCCTCGCTCGACTCGGCGGCGCACTGGCAGCGCGTCATGCAGGGCCATGCCGGCGCCAACCTGATGCCGCTGGTCGCCTCCAACCGGATCGGCACGGAGCGCGGCCTCAACGGCACCGAGATCACCTTCTACGGCTCGTCCTTCATCGCCGATCCGACCGGCGCCAAGGTCGCGGAGGCGGATCGCAGCAGCGAGACGGTGCTCACCGCCACCTTCGACCTCGACGCGATCGCCCATCAGCGCCGCTCCTGGGGCGTGTTCCGCGACCGCAGGCCGGAGCTCTACGGCGCCCTGACGACGCTCGACGGCCGCCATCGGCACGCCAGCGCCGGCTGAGAGAACCGCGAGGGAGGCTGGCGGCTGACGATGGCCGACCGAGCGACGACGGGCATCCGGCCACCCCCGGGGCGCCCGGCCGTCCCGGCTGGCGCTACCCCTTCACGAAGGCAAGCAGGTCGGGATTGATGATATCGGGATGGGTGGTGCACATCCCGTGCGGCAGTCCCTTGTAGACCTTGAGCGTGCCGTGCTTCAGCAGCTTGGCCGATTTCAGCGCGGAATCGGCGATCGGCACGATCTGGTCGTCATCGCCGTGCATCACCAGAACCGGAACGTCGATCGCCTTCAGATCTTCCGTGAAGTCGGTCTCTGAAAACGCCTTGATGCAGTCATACTGCGCCTTGGCGCCGCCGATCATGCCCTGTCGCCACCAATTGTCGATCACGCCCTGGCTGACGACCGCGCCCGGACGGTTGAAGCCGTAGAAGGGGCCGGTCGGCACGTCCTCGTAGAATTGCGCCCGATTGGCGACGAGCGCCGCGCGAAACCCGTCGAACACCTCGAGCGGCAAGCCTTCTGGATTCTTGTCCGACTTCACCATGATCGGCGGCACGGCGCCGATCAGCACGGCCTTGGCGACCCTGCCCGGCCGGGCGCGGGCGACATAGCGCGCGACCTCACCGCCACCGGTCGAATGACCGATATGCACCGCGTTTCGGATATCCAGGGCCTCGACCAGCTCGATCACATCGGCGGCGTAGGTGTCCATCTCATTGCCCGTCGCGGTCTGCGTCGACCGGCCATGGCCGCGCCGGTCATGCGCGACGACGCGGTACCCCTGGCCGAGGAAGAACAGCATCTGGTTGTCCCAGTCATCACCGCAGAGCGGCCAGCCATGGTGGAAGACGATCGTCGGCGCGTCCCTGGCGCCCCAATCCTTGTAGAAAATCTGGGTGCCGTCCTTCGTCGTGATCATGCTCATGATGCGACTCCCTGAGGCGGGGCGACGGGATCGCCGCCCTCGAACAACCAACCCATTTTTCGTCAGAAGGTTCTCGAACGAGCCCCGGCACTCCGCGCGCAGGCTTCCAGGCCGGGCAGGCGATTGAAGCGTCCAATCCGGCCACCAGCAAGGACTGCCCCCCCCGCCGCGCGACAATCCCGCGCCCGATCACCCAGAATTGATGACGGGTTCCACCCGGGCGGAAAGGCGTCGATCGCTACGATCGCGTATCCAGAAGATCCTGCAACTTGCTGATATCGCTGATGACATAGTCGGCATAGGGCGAGAGTTGCTCAGCTGTCAGGAAGCCGCTCTCGACGGCGATCCCCATGACACCGGCGGCGCGCGCCGCATGCATGTCGTGCAGCGTATCGCCGATCAGGGCGGTCTCCTCCGGCCGGTAGCCGAAGCGCTCCATGAAGGCGATGATCTGGCCCGCCTCCGGCTTGCGGCCATGGCCGGAATCATAGCCGATGATCGCCTCGAACCAGTGCGCGAGACCGAGGCGCTCGCATTGCGCGCGGGCGCCCATCTCGGAATCGTTGGTGATGACGCCGAGCTCGTACCCCTCCGCCTTCAGCGCCTCGAAGACCAGCCCCGGCGCGCCGATCGGCGCCGCCGCGTGCAATGTCGCGTCATGCAGGAGGCCACGCAGCCGCGCGTCGAATGCCGCATCCTCGGCCGGCAGGCCGAGGGCCACGGCCCAGAGCGGGCTGAGATCCGCGACCGAGCTGCCGATGAAGGGCGAGTCGGGGATCAGCGAGCCGAGCTCAAGGTCATAGCCGACGATATCGGCGAGCCGTCCGGCGACGATCGAATCGCCATCTGCCAGCGCGGCGATGACCGCGCCGGTCGCGGTGTTCCAGGTCTTGGCGAAGTCGAGAAAGGTCCCGTCCTTGTCGAACAGGAGGGCGCGCAGCGGCATGGCTTGATCCGTCGGAGGTCCTTGGTAGCGTGGGTGTAGCACGACCGGGCCGGCGAGGCATTCCCGCCCCGCCGGACGGCCCACGAGGTTAACAAGACGCTACCATGGCATCGACGCTGACGACCCTGCCCCGCGACGACGGATTCCGCATGCCGGCCGAGTGGGAGCCGCATGCCGGAACCTGGATGATCTGGCCGGAGCGGCCCGACAATTGGCGCCTCGGCGCCAAGCCGGCGCAGGCGGCGTTCGCCGCTGTCGCCGCCGCGATCGCGGAGGCCGAGCCGGTGACCATGCTGGTCTCGGCCGCCCAGTGGGAAAACGCCCGCCAGCGCCTGCCCGCGACCGTCCGCCTGGTCGAGGCCACCACCAACGACGCCTGGTGCCGCGACACCGGCCCGAGCTTCGTCACCGATCCCCGTGGCCGCCTCCGTGGCAATGACTGGCGCTTCAACGCCTGGGGCGGTTTCGAGGGCGGCCTCTATTCGCCCTGGGACCAGGACGATCGCGTCGCCGCCAAGATCCTCGAGATCGAGCAAGCCCCACGATACCGCGCGCCGTTCGTCCTCGAGGGCGGCGCCATCCATGTCGACGGCGAAGGCACACTGCTGACAACCGAGGAATGCCTGCTCAACCCGAACCGCAATCCCGGCCTGTCGCGTGCCGAGATCGAGGCGGAACTGGGCGCGCGGCTCGGCGTGGAAAAGACGATCTGGCTCGGGTCCGGGCTCTTCAACGACGAGACGGACGGACACATCGACAATCTCGCCTGCTTCGCCCGGCCCGGCGTCGTGGCGCTGACCTGGTGCGACGACCCGAACGATCCGCAATACGAGATCTCGCGCGATGCCCATGCGCGCCTGTCGGCTGCCACCGACGCGCGCGGCCGCGCTCTGGAGATCGTCAAGCTTCCCATGCCGGGCCCGCTCTTCATGACCGATGAGGAAGCGAGCGGGATCGACGCGGTCGAGGGCAGCGCCGAGCGGCGCGGCGGCGGCCGGCTCGCCGCGTCCTACGCCAATTACTACCTTGCGAACGGGCTCGTCGTGATGCCCCTGCTCGATCCGAAGACGGATGACGCGGCGCTTGAAATCCTCGGCCGGCTGCACCCGGATCGCCGCGTCGTCGGCATCGCCGCCCGCGAGATCCTGCTGGGCGGCGGCAACATCCACTGCATCACGCAGCAGCAACCGGCCGGCAGGCCCGGCTAACAGCCGAGCCGGGCGTCCCGAGGCTCGCCGAAAGGCCGGTCATTGCGTCGGTCCGGCGCTTTCATGGCGCATCCTTGCGAGGAGCGCCACCAGCTCGGCCTGACGATGCGTCTCGGTCTTCGAGAAAACGGTCTTCAGCACCGTGCGCGTCGTCTCGCGCGACCATCCGAGCCGGGTCCCGCAATCCACCAGATCCTCGCCCTCCGCGATCAGCATCACGAGGCGCAGTTCCGATTTGGTGAGATCGAAGACCCGCCGGATATGCGCCTCGATCGGGATCGCCCGCTGCTCCAGATCGCGGATCAGGAGCAGTGCGGCCGCGCCCCCGAGCAAATCTCCGAAAGCGGCGTTCGCCGGCACGGCGTCGACCACCAG
>JAEWAD010000109.1 GCA_023391905.1 Pseudomonadota bacterium
CGCCGCCTGCTGGCGATCGCTTGACGGAGGAGGGAGGGAACGATGGGCGCCGAGGAACCGCTGCGACTGGAGGATGCCGATGTGCTCGGCCTCGCCGAGGACTGGGCGAGGGCCGGGCGCGGCGTCGCGCTCGCCACCGTGGTCGAGCCCTGGGGATCGGCGCCGCGGCCGGTCGGCAGCCATCTCGTCATCGACGCGGATGGCCATTTCGAGGGCTCGGTCTCGGGCGGCTGCGTCGAGGGCGCGGTCATCGCCGAGGCGGTCGAGGTGATCGGGACGGGCACGCCGCGCCTGCTTGAGTTCGGCGTCGCCGACGAGACGGCGTGGCGGGTCGGGCTCTCCTGCGGCAGCCGCATCCGCGTCTATGTCGAGAAGGTGGTGTAAGTGGACCGCTTCACGCTCAGCGCCCTGAACGAGGCGCGCCGGCAGCGCCAGGCCGCCATTCTCGTCACCAATATCGCCTCGGGCGTCGTCCGGCTGTTCCGCGAGGACGACGCCGGCCTGGAGCTGATGATCGAGCCGGCGCTGGCCGCGCTGCTGCCGGAGCGCTTCCGCTCGGCCCGCTCCGGCCTGGTGCAGACGCCGGAGGGCGACGAGTTCTTCCTGACCGTGCATGTGCCGCCGCCGCGCCTCGTCGTCATCGGCGCGGTCCACATCTCGCAGGCGCTGGCGCCGATGGCCCGCATCGCCGGCTTCGACGTGACGATCATCGATCCGCGCACGGCATTTGCGACGCCGGAGCGCTTCGCCGGCAGCAATCTGGTCGCCGAATGGCCGGAGGACGTGTTGCAGCGCCTGCCGCTCGACGCCTTCACGGCCGTCGCGGCGCTGACGCATGATCCGAAGATCGACGACATGCCGCTCCGCGCGGCGCTCGAGGCGAACTGCTTCTATGTCGGCGCGCTCGGCAGCCGCAAGACGCATGCGAAGCGGCTGGAGCGGCTCGGCGAGGCCGGCGTCGCGCCGGAGGCGCTTGCGCGGGTCCGCGCGCCGATCGGGCTCGCGATCGGCGCGCAATCGCCGGCCGAGATCGCCGTCTCGGTGCTCGCCGAGGTGATCGACGCGCTGCGCAAGCGCGGCGTCGCGAGCGCGGGAACGGAGCCGTGAAGTTCGGGCCGGTTCCCGTCGTCGAGGCCGGAGGAACCATCCTCGCCCATTCGCTCGCCTTCGACGGCCGCACCCTGCGCAAAGGCACGCGGCTCGACGCTGCCCATCTCGCGGCGCTCGCGGCGGCCGAGGTCGAGACGGTGGTGGTGGCGCGGCTCGAACCGGGCGACGTGCACGAGGACGAGGCGGCCGCGCGGCTCGCCACCGCCGTTGCCGGGCCGGGGGTCACGGTCGATGCACCGTTCACCGGCCGCGCCAACCTGCACGCCAGCGCGAACGGCATCCTGGTCGTCGACCGCGCCGCGATCGACGCCTTCAACCGCGCCGATCCGGCGATCACGCTGGCGACGCTCGCCGCCCATGCGCCGGTGACGGCGGGACAGATGGTCGCCACGGTGAAGATCATTCCGTTCGCCGTGCGACACGATCCGCTGGAAGCGGCGGAGCGGATCGCGGCGGCGGCGGCGCTGGTCCGCGTCGCGCCCTACCGGCCGCTGAAGGTCGGTCTGGTCGCCACGGTGCTGCCGAGCCTCAAGCCGTCGGTGATGGACAAGACCCGCCGCATGACCGAGGCGCGGCTGAAGCCGGCCGGAGCCACGCTGATCGCCGAGCGGCGGGTGGCGCATGACGCGGATGCCATCGCCGCCGCGCTGTCCGAGCTGGCGCGCGAGGGGGCCGAGCTTTCGATCGTCTTCGGCGCCTCGGCCATGGTCGACGCCGACGACGTCGTGCCGGCCGGCCTGCGCACGGCCGGCGGGCGCGTGCTGCATCTCGGCATGCCGGTCGATCCCGGCAATCTGCTGCTGCTCGGCGAACTCGGCGGGAGGCCGGTGATCGGCGCGCCGGGTTGCGCCCGCAGCCCGCGCGAAAACGGCTTCGACTGGGTGCTCGGCCGCCTGCTGGCGGGGCTCCAGGTGGGGCCGGAGGAGATTTCCGGCCTTGGCGTCGGCGGGCTCTTGATGGAGATCGCCTCGCGGCCGCAGCCGCGCGAGACGCCGGAGCCGAAGGCGCCGAAGGTGGCCGCGCTGGTGCTGGCGGCGGGCCAGGGGCGGCGGATGGGCGGACCGAACAAGCTGCTCGCCGAATATCGCGGGCGCAGCGTGGTGCGGACCGTCGTCGACGCCGCCCGGGCGAGCCGGGCCGCGTCGGTCACGGTGGTGACCGGGCATCGCCGCGCGGATGTGGAGGCGTCGCTCGCCGGGACCGCGGTCCAGTGGGTGCACAACCTCGACCACGAGGAAGGGCTCTCCACCTCGCTCCGGCAGGGCGTCGCCAGCCTCGCCGACGATGTCGACGGCGTGCTGGTGATGCTGGCCGACATGCCGCTGCTGACGGCGCCGATCCTCGACCGGCTGATCGCCGCCTTCGATCCGGCCGCCGAGCGGCTGGTGGTCGTGCCGACGCATGACGGCAAGCGCGGCAATCCGGTGCTCTGGTCGCGCGCCTTCTTCGCCGAGCTGCAGGCGATCGAGGGCGACACCGGCGCGCGGCACCTGATCGGCGCCCATGCCGACGCCGTCGTCGAGGTCGAGATCGGGCCCGAGGTGGCGCTCGATCTCGATACGCCCGAGGCGCTCAGGGCGGCCGGCGGCACGCTGCCGGCCTGAGCGGACTTCAGCGGAATGCCCGAGCCAGCCCCTCATCCGGCCCTTCCGAGCGCGATCTCAGGTGTGGTGGCTCCTCACCTCTCCCTCAGGGAGAGGTGAAGGACGGTGATGCGATCCTAGTCGGCGCAGCAGCTGTGGGCGGCGGCGGGGCGATCCTCGTAGCGGTCGTGCAGCCGGACCCAGTCCATCGTCGAACGCTCGTTCCGCCCCTTCGGCGTGAGGTCGAGGATGTTGTGGGCACCCAGCAGGATGTCGACGCCGCGCGCATAGGACGAGTAGGTGTGGAAGATCCGACCGTCCGCGCCCTTCACGAACACGCTGATGCCGTGATGTTCGTCCGGCGCGCCGTCGTGGAGCTCGTAGTTGTATTCGTAGCGTCCGGCGGCGCCTTCCGCCTCGGACGGGTAGACCTGGTAGTCGACGTTGAAGTCGCTGCCGGCCGAGGACACCCATTTGAACTTCCAGCCCATCCGTTTCCGGAACGCCTGGAATTCGGCATAGGGCGCGCGCGAGGCGGCGACCAGCGTCACGTCGTGATGGGCAAGATGCAGGTTGGCGCCGTCGAAATGGTCGGCGGTGAAGGAGCAGCCGACGCAGCCTTCCTTCCAGTCCGGGCCGAACATGAAGTGGTAGACGATCAGCTGGCTGCGGCCGTCGAAGAGGTCGGCCAGCGTCTCGCGGCCGTCCGGCCCTTCGAAGACATAGTCCTTGTCGACTTCGACCCAGGGCAGGGCGCGCCGCTCGGCGCTGAGCTGGTCGTGGAGATGGGTCACTTCCCGTTCGCGGGCGAGATGCGCCTTGCGGGCGGCGCGCCATTCCTCGCGCGAGACGATGCGGGGGGCGGGCGTCGATCGGTCGAGCATGTTCATTTTGGAAACTCCTCCTGAAAACTGTCCTTCCATGTCGGCGGCGCATCGGGACGCGCACGCCGGGGCATTCGGCCGGGCAGGGCCCGGTCGTCATCGGCAGGACGGGCCCGCCAAACGCAATGGAGTGTTGTGGATCGCGCGGCGGCCTTTTGGACCGCCGTCGCCGGACCCTACTTCTTCGTGCCGCGCGTGACGAAGCGCTCGAGCCGGTCGACGACGCCGGTCCAGCCCTTCTCGTGGCTGGCGCGGGTCGGCTCGTCGGCGAGGAGCGCGTGCGTCAGGGTCAGCATCGTGCCGCCTTCCTCGCCGCGCATGGTGATCGTCATCAGCGTCTTCTGGTCGGGCTCGCGGTCCCAGATCCAGGTGAAGACGAGCTTCTCGTCCGGGACGATTTCCTGGAACTGGCCGGTCGCCGCATGGGTCTCGCCGTCCTCCGTCCGGAAGCTCAGGCGAAAGCCGCCACCGATCCGCAGGTCCGTCTCCGCCTCGACGCTGCCGTCGACGGTCTCGTGCGGGCCCCACCAGTGCACGAGCTTGGACGGGTCGGTCCAGGCCTTGAAGATGCGGGCGGGCGACGCCTTGATCTGGCGCTTGATCGTGACGCTCGGCAGGGTGGCAGTGTCGGTCATGTCGGGTCGTTCTCCACGAAGTCCGCGAGGCGGTCGAGCTGCGCCGACCAGAAGCGTTGATAGAAGTCGAGCCAGGCCATCGCGTCGGCGAGCGGCGCGGCGTTCAGCCGGCAGGTGACCGTGCGCCCGGACTTCTCGCGGCGGATCAGGCCCGCGTCCGAGAGGACGTTCAGGTGCTTCATGATCGCCGGCAGCGATACCGGGAACGGCTCGGCCAGATCGCTCACCGAGACGCCGTCCTCGCGACCAAGACGGGCGAGCAGGGCGCGCCGGGTCGGGTCCGCCAGGGCGGAAAAGGTGCGGTCGAGATCGACTTCGCTATACTTAACCATGTGGTTAAGTTAATGCGTCTGGGCCGATGGTGTCAAGGGGGCCGTCCTGCGGGCCGCCAGAGCTGGCGCCAGGGCGGGCCGAGGGTCTTTTGGCAGCACTCGAAAGGATGGCTGCTAAATATCTGATTTCAATCGATAAATTGCAGTTTGCGATTGCTTTTTCGGGGCGATGGCGAGACGATTCAGCATCCCGTCACGGGATGTTCGAAATGCGATGAGGTGCCCATGCCGTCACCCCTGTTGCGCCAGCTGTCCGGGTATGGACTGACCACCGCCCATATCCTGTACCGGCTTCCCGATCACCCGCGCTTCCTGCAGAGCTATGTCTGGCAGGAATACGACCTGGCCCCGGATTTCCCGGAGCTGATCCGCTTCCTTGATTTCTGGCGGCGCGATCTCGACGGGGCGCTGCATTCGGTCCGCGTGGCGCATCACGGACTGATCGGCGCCGCGGAATGCCGGATCGCGGCGGCGGAGTTCTCGCTCCATTGAGGGGGTGCCCGTCCGGCGACGACGGACGAGCGGACCGGCCTCAGTCCTGCCCGTAGGGCGGGTCGGGGATCGCCTGGTGCGCGGCGCGCAGCGCCGCCGACCAGTGCGCCCGCAGATCGGCGAAATAGACGTCGCTCTCGTCGATGCGGTGCGACGTCTCGATCTTCAGCCCGTCGCGGCGGATGACGGCGATGTCGATCGGCATGCCGACGCCGAGGTTGGAGCGCAGCGTCGAATCCATCGAGATCAGGCCGAGCTTCAGCGTCTCCGAAAGATCCGTCTCGCAGGTGACGGCGCGGTCGAGGATCGGCTTGCCGTATTTGTGCTCGCCGATCTGCAGATAGGGCGTGTCGGCGGTGGCCTCGATGAAATTGCCGGCCGAATAGACCATGAACAGGCGCAGCCGCCCGCCCTTGACCTGGCCGCCGATCAGCATGGTGACGTCGAAGGCCGCCGCCTGCTGCTCCATCGACTTGCCGTGGATGCGGTAGACCTCGCGGATCGCGCGGCCGACGAACTGGGCCACCTTGAACATCGAGGAGACGGTGTGGATCGTCTCGATCTTGCCGGTCTCGGGGTTTTCCAGGCCGTCGCTCAGCACGTTCAGCACGGACTGGCTGACGGCGAGATTGCCGGCCGTGGCGATCGCGATCACGCGCTCGCCGTCGTTCTGGAAAAGATGCAGTTTCCGGTACGTCGCGATGTTGTCGAGCCCGGCATTGGTGCGGGTGTCGGCCAGCATGACCAACCCGTCGCGCACCAGAATTCCAACGCAATAGGTCATAAACTCTTCGTCCTGCCCAACCCCGGCCGGAGTTTTAGGGGAGTGGATTTGAGGTGCAAGCGAAATTCCGATGCCTCCCCTATCTCGTGGCCGCGCGTGCCTCCGCGACGCTGATCGAAACCGCCGGCGTGGCGGGGCCTGCGCCATAGGCCGTGCCGCGCACGGGCGCGGCGCCGGTGCCGTCCAGCCCGATGGCGAGGCGCACATGCGTGTCGGTAGGGCAGAGGTTCATGGCGACGTCGAAGCCGATCCAGCCGACGCCGTCGACATGCGCCTCGGCCCAGCCATGCTCGGCCTCTGCCGGCGCCCCGCCGTCCGGGCGGAAGAGATAGCCGCTGGCGAAACGGGCTGGGAAGCCGAGATGGCGGGCCGCCGCGATCATCGCATGCGCAGCGGCGCGCGGGTCGCCCCGGCCCGAGGCGAAGGTCGCCCTGGCGCTGTCGTCGACACCGTCGCCGCCCGGCAGGATCTTCTCGTGCAGCGCCCCCATCAGCGCGTGCAGGCGCGACAGCGGGTCGGCCGGCGCCGCGGCGGCGACGTCCTCGGCGAAGGCGCGGATGGCGGCGTCCGGCACGGTCAGCGGCGTCGTGCGCAGGAACACGCCGATCGGGAAGCGCTCCTTCTGGCCGCGCACCATGCCGGCCATGTCGTGCGTCTCGACGTCGCCGAGCGCGGTGATCGTCAGCCCGTCGAGCCGGCCCTCCGTCGTGAACGAGTGCACGATGTTGCCGAACGGGTCGGTCGCCGGGTCGAGGCGGCAGTCGTGGTCGACCTCGATCCGCCAGTTGACGACGAACTGGCCGTCATGGCCGCGCGGCGTCAGCCGCAGGGTCTGGATCGCGCCGGTCGCCGGCGGATCGAAGCGATAGGCCGTCTCGTGAACGATTTTGAGGCGCATGAAGCGGGTCCGTTCACACGAGATACTGGTCGGTGATCGCCTGGCCGAGGCGCGCGTTCTCGCCGATGAACTCGGTCAGGAACTCGTGCAGGCCGTCGCGGAAGACGTCGTCGATGGTGGCGTTCTGCAGCCGGTTGCGGGTCGAGCGGGCGACGCGCTGCGCCAGGCCCTGGCGGCCATAGGCGAGCGACAGCTCGTCCAGGAAGGCGCAGATATTGTCGTAGCAGGAGGCGAGCGAGCGCGGCAGCTGGTCGTTCAGCACGAGGAGGTCGGCGACCAGCCACGGCTTCAGGCTCTCGCGATAGACCCAGTGATAGGCGGTGTTGGCCGACACCGAGCGCAGGATCGACGACCACTGGAAATAGTCGAGGCCGCCGCCGACGCTCTCCTGCGCCGGCAGCAGCAGGTGGTACTTCACGTCGAGGATGCGGGCCGTGTTGTCGGCCCGTTCGATGAACGAGCCGAGGCTCGAGAAGAAATAGACGTCGTTGCGGATCATCGTCCGGTAGGCCGAGCCGTCGAAGCGTAGCGACGCCTCCTTCACATAGATCAGGAAGGCGTTGAGCTTCATGCGGTCGCGCGCGGCGCCGTCGAAATCGCGCAGGCCGAGCCAGGCGCCGTTGATCGCGTCCCACATCTCCGAGGTCAGCGCGGTGCGCACCGTGCGGGCATTGACGCGGGCCCGCTCCAGGCAGGAGCGGATGGAGGAGGGGTTCTCCGGCGAGAAGGCCAGGAAATCGATGATGTTCTCGGCCGTCGGCTCGCGGTTCAGCGACTTGAACAGGCCGAGCGCGCCGGTGGCGGCGACGGCCGATTCCCATTCGTTGGAGCCGCCGGCATAGGCGATCGGCATGGCGGCGAGGCGATTGGCGGCGTCGATGATGCGGGCGGTGTTCTCGGCGCGCTCGACATAGCGGGCCAGCCAGAAGAGGTTGTCGGCGGTACGGCTCAGCACGGAAGGAAACTCCGGGGATCAAGACGCTCGCCCGGTCCGGACCCGCATGCGGGCAGGGACCGAGGGCCAGCGGACTGCGTCGACATGGAAGAGGGGCGCCTGCTCTCCCGCGCACGGGAGAGCGAAAGTTTGAGGGTGTCAGGCATCGAGCACCCAGGTGTCCTTGGTGCCGCCGCCCTG
>JAEWAD010000111.1 GCA_023391905.1 Pseudomonadota bacterium
CCCTTGCGCACCGGCAGGGTGCCGTCGAGCACGGCGCGCAACCGCGTCCGCGCCGATTGCAGCTCCTCGCCATCCTCGGACACGCCGGCGGCGACGACCGCCGCGCCGGCAAGGTCGACATGTACGAGCAGATTGGCGCCGAGATCCTCGACGAAGGCGACTCTGCCGTCGAGCCGGCCGGGGGCGGGGTCGGCGTTCGGCGCCAGGACGAGCGCCTCGGGGCGGATGCCGGCGATGATCTCCTTGCCGACATAGCGGGCCACGCCGGGGCGAGCGTCGAGCGCGGCCGCGTCGAGCGGGATGGCAAGGGCGCCGAGCTGGAGCGCCAAGCTCTCGCCGGCGCCGGTGACGGTGCCCGTGAGGAGGTTCATCGGCGGCGAGCCGATGAAGCCGGCGACGAACAGATTGGCCGGTGCGTCATAGAGCATGCGCGGCGCGTCGAGCTGCTGCAGCACGCCCTTGTTCATCACCGCGACGCGGTCGCCCATGGTCATCGCCTCGACCTGGTCATGCGTTACATAGACGGTGGTGACGCCGGTCATCTTCTGCAGATGCGCGATTTCGGCGCGCATCTGGCCGCGCAGCCGCGCGTCGAGATTGGAGAGCGGCTCGTCCATCAGGAAGGCCTTGGGCGAGCGCACCAGGGCGCGCCCCATGGCGACGCGCTGGCGTTGGCCGCCGGAGAGGCGACCCGGCTTGCGGTCGAGCAGCTCGGAGAGTTCCAGCAGCCGCGCCGTCTCCTCGACCTTGGCGCGGATCGCCGCCTTGTCCGAGCCGCGCACCTTGAGGCCGAAGCCGATGTTGTCGGCCACCGAGAGGTGGGGGTAGAGCGCGTAGGACTGGAACACCATGGCGATGTTGCGATCGCGCGGCGACAGGTCGTTCGCCACCGAGCCGTCGATGACGAGGGCCCCGTCCGAGATTTCCTCGAGTCCGGCGATCATCCGCAGCGCGGTCGACTTGCCGCAGCCGGAAGGGCCGACCAGCACCAGAAACTCGCCATCCTCGATCCTGAGGTCGAGTGCGTCGACGGCCAGATGGCCATCATCGTAGCGTTTCGTCACCCGCTCAAAGACGATTTCGGCCATGGCCATTCCCTCGTTGGAGAGGTGCAGCGTGCCACGCCCGGGGAGCGACTGTCAAAGCGGAAGATGGCTGGAAATTCAATCGTTTCGGCCTGGTTTCTGCTCACTGTCCTGGCAGCCTCAGGCGGTCGGGTCCTCGAAGACGCGGATCGCGCGGACGAGCTCCGCGACGGTCTCGGCGGAGGTAACGTCGCGCAGCGAATCCGACGCGAAGCCGAGCGCCACGGCTTCCGGCGCCACGGTCTGGCGGCGGGTCCGACAGGAGGCGTGGATCTCCTGAGCGCCGGTGGCGGCGAGGATCGCGGGCGCATTGTCGGGCCGGATGCCGGAACCGGGCATGATCGCGATGCGGTTGCCCGCGCGCGTCACCAGGGCGGCGAGCGCGTCCAGCCCGTCGACCGCGTGCTTCGCGCCGCCCGAAGTCAGGATGCGCTCGAAGCCGAGCGCGATCGCCGTCTCGAGCCCATCGGTGCGGTCGGGCACGAGGTCGAAGGCGCGGTGCAGCGTGGCGCCCAGCTGGCCGGCATGGCTACGCAGGCGGAACAGCGCCTCGGCGTCGAGCTTGCCGCGCGGCTCCGAGGCGCCGAGCACGACCCCGGCAAGGCCAGCGGAGCGGGCGGCGTCGATGTCACGCCGCATCTGGTCGAGCTCGCCCGGCGTGAAGACGAAATCGCCCTCGCGCGGCCGGATCATGGCGTAGGTCGGCACGCCGGTCTTCGCCGCCAGCTTCATCAGCCCAAAGGACGGCGTCAGGCCGCCCAGCGACAGCGCGCTGCAGAGCTCGATGCGGTCGGCCCCGCCGCGGATCGCCGCCTCCAGGCCATCGGCCGTGTCGACGCAGATCTCAAGCTTGATTCGGCCGGGCGTGCGCTGGTTCATGCGCGCAGTATGATCATGCCGGCGCCTGTTCCGCCAGCATGGCCGCGCCGATCAGGCCACTCGCGCCGCGCGTGAGGCCCGGCACCACCAGCGGTGCACCGTAACGGCCGAGCACGCGATCGCGCACGGCCCGGTCGATCCGCGCCAGCAGCGCCGCATCGGCCGATAGTCCGCCGCCGACCGGGATGACCGAGGGGCCGATCGTGTTGACGATCATCGAGAGCGGGCCGGCGATCAGCTCGACGAAGGTCTCGATGCTGCGCGTTGCCGCCTCATCGCCGGCATGCCAGGCGGCGGTGATCGCCTGGCTCGTCCGCGCCTCGCTGGAAAGGGCCGTATGGATGCGTTCCAGCCCGCGCGCCGAACCGTAGCTGTCGAGGCAGCCGACCTGGCCGCAACCGCAGCGCACGACCGGGATGCCGCGCGCCGCGACGGCTTCGGCGAGGAGGGGGCCGTGGCCCCATTCGCCGGCCACGCCGTTGGCGCCGCGCACCATGCGGCCATCGATCACCAGCCCGCCGCCGACGCCGGTGCCGAGGATGGCGCCGAAGACGATCGGCTGGCCCTTGCCGGCTCCAACCATCGCCTCGGCCAAGGCGAAGCAGTCCGCGTCGTTTCCGACCCGGACGGGGATGCCGAGTGCTTCGGCGATTTCACTCTCGATGCGGTGGCCGGTGACGACCGGTACGTTGGCGGCTAGGGCTATGCCGGTGGCGCTGTCGGCGGTGCCGGCGATCGAGATGCCGATGCGGGCGGCGCCGCCATCGGCCGCGACCAGGCTGCCGAGCGCGGTGATGAAGTCATCCCAGTTCGTGTGCGGCGTCGGCAGGGTGGCCCGGTTGGTCACCGTGCCGTCGCGCGCCACGCGGGCGAACTCCATCTTCGAGCCGCCGATGTCGAAGGCCGCCGTTCCGGGCGTCGCCATGGTCGTTTGTCCGTTCAGCCGAGCGGCGCGAAATGCTGGCGCTCGCCGCCGATATAGACGCCTTCGACGTCGAGCGCGTCGGAAAGATGCACGAAGTCGGCGCGGGCGCCCGGTGCGATGCGACCATGCGTGCGGTCGATGCCCACGAATTGCGCCGGATACAGCGAGGCCATGCGCAGCGTTTCCTCGAGGCCGATGCCGACCGTCCCCGTCATGAAGCGAACCGCGCCGATCATGTCGAGGTCGGAGCCGGCCAGCGTTCCGTCGTCGAGGGTGAGCTTGCCGCCGGCGCGCTGGATGACGCGGCCGTTCAGCTCGAACTCTGTCATCGTCGTGCCGATCGTCGACATGGCATCGGTCACGATGTAGATGCGCCCCGGCGCGCGCTTGGCGCGCAGCGCGTTGGCGATCGCGGCCGGGTGCACATGCAGGCCGTCCGGGATGATGCCGCACCAGGCGTCGGGGCTGTCGAGCGCTGCGCCGACGACACCGGGGCTGCGATGGCCCAACTGGCTCATCGCGTTGAAGAGATGGGTGACGCCGCGCGCGCCGGCGTTGAACGCCGCCATCGCCATTTCGTAGGGCGCGTCGGAGTGACCGATCGCGACCGTGACGCCGGCGGCGGTGAGACGCGCGATCTGTTCCGGCGGCACCGTCTCGGCGGCGACCGTCGTGATCACGTGGTTGATGCCGGTCGAGACCAGGCGCTGGAAGTCGGCTTCGTCCATCGGCCGGATGTAGCCGGGATTGTGCGCGCCCTTGCGGGCGACCGACAGATGCGGACCCTCGATATGGATGCCGAGGCAGCCGGGAACACCCGCCGCGATGGCGTCACGGACGGCCGTGATCGCGGCCGTCGTCACGGCCGGCGTGTCGGTGATCAGCGTCGGCAGCAGCGCCGTCGTGCCATAGCGGGCATGTGCCGTGCAGATGGCACGGATGCCGTCGAGCGTGGCGGCGCTGTTCAGCAGCGCGCCGCCGCCGCCATTAACCTGGAGGTCGA
>JAEWAD010000144.1 GCA_023391905.1 Pseudomonadota bacterium
ATCGGCGTCGGCCAGGGCATCGCCATCGCGCTGGAGCGCGTCTGAGCGGACCCGTCTAGCCTCGGCGGCGCGTGATCTGGCCTTCGTGCTGGATCCGCGCCTCGAGAAGCTTGAACTCCTCGCCCAGGAACGCCGCGAAGCGGTGCAGCGCGGGCGGGGAGGGCTGGGCCCGGTTGGTCAGCATGCCGAGCTGGCGGTCGGGATGCTCGATCTTCAGCGGCAGCGCCTCGAGCCCCAGCACCTTCCGCGCCAGGAACACCACCGAATAGGGCAGCACGGTCAGCGAGTCCGACCGCGTCAGCACGCTGACGATCGAGGCGAAGGTGCCGCCCGAGAAGCTGATGCGGAAATCCTCTTTCCCGATCGATTTCAGGGCGCGTTGCAGGTCGCGGTAGAGCGGGCTGTCCGTTGGCGGCGCGATCCAGGGATAGGGCTCGATGTCGGCGAGCGTGATGGCGGCGCGGCGGGTCAGCGGATGGTCGGCCCGGCAGGCGATCACGTTGCGGCCCGGCAGGAGCGGCACGAACGTCATGTCGGCCGGCACCACGCCCGGATACATCGGCACGATGGCCATGTCCAAGGTGCCGTTGCGCAGGCCCGCCGTCAGGCTGTCGGAATAGCCGTAGGACTGCGCGATCTGCACCTCGGGATGGCGCGACTGGAAATCGGCGATCAGCGTCGACACCACGCCGTCCATGAAGATCGGCGTTCCGGCGATGCGCAGCCGCCCGGTATGGCCCTGCCGGAAGCTGTCGACCAGCTTGCCGGCCTCGAGGTTCAGCTTGTGGATGCGCGCGCCGAGCCGGGCCAGGCTTTCGCCCAGCTCCGTCGGTCGCAGCGGGCGCTTGCCGGGTTCGAACAGCGGCGCGCCGATGCGCTCCTCAAGCAGCGACATCGTGCGCGAAACCGAGGGCTGCGACTTGCCGAGCGCCTCGGCGCCTTCGGTCAGGCCGCCCTTCTCGACGATGACGGCCAAGATTTCCAGATGTTCGCTATCCATCTTCATAACGAAAAGACATATAAGGCCGCAGGCTTGCGATCAATATCGACTTGTTCTGCCGCTAGATTGCCTGGGTCTGCAATTTGGGAGGCAGCCGGGCCATGTCACTGTTTCAGGAAGACTTCATCGCCACGACGGCGGCCGTGCGCGTCCGCTTCGGCAGCGGCGTGCGCTGGAAGCTGGGCGAGGAGATGGAGGCGCTGGGGCTCGGGCGCGCGCTGATCCTGACCACGCCGCAGCAGGCCGCGACGGGCGAGGAGTTCGTGTCGCTGCTGGGCGACAAGGCGGCGGGCCTCTACACCCGCGCCACCATGCACACGCCGGTCGATGTCTCGGAGGAGGCGACGGCGCGGGCACTCGAACTGAAGGCCGATTGCGTCGTCGCGATCGGCGGCGGCTCGACGACGGGCCTCGGCAAGGCCATCGCGCTTCGGACCGACCTGCCGCAGATCGTCGTGCCGACGACCTATGCCGGATCCGAGGCGACGCCGATCCTGGGCCAGACGGAAAACGGCGTGAAGACCACGCTCACCAGCGGCAAGGTCCAGCCCGAGGTCATCCTCTATGACGCCGAACTGGTCGCCACGCTGCCTGTCGGCATGACCGTGACCAGCGCGCTGAACGCCATGGCCCATGCCGCCGAGGGGCTCTATGCCCGCAACCGGTCGCCGATCTCGTCGCTGATGGCGGTGGAGGGACTGCGCGCCTTCCGCGCGGCGCTGCCGAAGGTCAAGGCATCGCCCGGCGACCTGATGGCCCGGGGCGAGACGCTCTACGGCGCCTGGCTGTGCGGCACGGTGCTGGGCCAGGTCGGCATGGCGCTGCATCACAAGCTCTGCCACACGCTCGGCGGCAGCTTCGACCTGCCGCATGCGGAGACGCATGCCGTCGTCCTGCCGCATGCCATCGCCTACAACGCCGCCGCCGTGCCTGATCTTCTCGCCCCGGTGGCCGAGATCTACGGCAACGCCAACCCCGGCATCGCGCTCTACGATTTCGCCGCCGAGATGGGCTCGCCCATGGCGCTGCGCGATCTCGGGCTCAGGGAAGCCGATCTCGACCGCGCCGCCGATCTCGCGACGAAGAACCCCTACTGGAATCCGCGGCCCATCGAACGGGACGCGATCCGGCGGCTGCTGCAGGCCGCCTGGGCTGGCGAACGGCCGACGGCCTGAGCCGCCCGGCCGCAGGCGCTGCGGCTCCCCATCCGTCTGCCAATCTTTCGGGAGGAATCTGAATGGCTGACATCACTACCGACGTGCTGATCATCGGCACCGGTCCCGCCGGTTCGGCCGCCGCGGCGCTGCTGTCGACCTATGGCATCGCCAACATGGCGGTGAACCGCTACCGCTGGCTGGCCAACACGCCGCGCGCCCACATCACCAACCAGCGCGCGATGGAGGTGCTGCGCGACCTGGGCCGGGAAGTCGAGGACGAGGCCTACATGTTCGCCACCCATCAGGACCTGATGGGCGAGAATGTCTTCTGCGAAAGCCTCGCGGGCGAGGAAATCGGCCGCATGAAGGCCTGGGGCAATCATCCGCTGTCGAAGGCGGAGCACCTGATGGCCTCGCCGACGAAGATGAACGACCTGCCGCAGACCTACATGGAGCCGCTGCTCTACAAGACCGCCTGCTCGCGTGGCACCCAGAGCCGGATGTCGACGGAATATCTGAACCACACGCAGGATGCCGAGGGGGTGACGACCACCTGCCTCGACCGGCTGACGGGCAAGGAATTCACGGTCCGGTCCAAATATCTGATCGGCGCGGATGGCGGAAAATCGCTGGTCGCCGAGCATGCCGGCCTGCCGTTCGAGGGCAAGATGGGCGTCGGCGGCTCGATGAACATCCTGTTCCGGGCGGATCTGTCGAAATACGTCGCGCACCGGCCGAGCGTCCTCTACTGGGTGATGCAGCCCGGCGCCGATGTCGGCGGTATCGGCATGGGGCTCGTCCGCATGGTACGGCCGTGGCACGAATGGCTGATAGTCTGGGGCTATGTCATCAACCAGCCCGAGCCGGAGGTGACGCCGGAATTCGCCACCGGCGTCGCGCGCCAGCTCGTCGGCGACCCCGAGCTCGAGATCGAGCTACTCGCGGCCAACACCTGGACGGTCAATAATTTCTACGCCACGCGCACGTCGAATGGCCGCGTATTCTGCATGGGTGACGCCATCCACCGGCACCCGCCGTCGAATGGCCTCGGCTCCAACACCTCGATCCAGGATGCGTTCAACCTGGCGTGGAAGCTTGCCATGGTGCTGAAGGGCCAGGCCGGCGAGCGTCTTCTCGACAGCTACAATGACGAACGTGCCCCGGTCGCCCGCCAGATCGTGACGCGGGCGAACCAGTCGATCGGCGAGACCGGCCCGATCTTCGCCGCGCTCGGCATGGCGGAAGGCGTCAGCCCGGACCAGATGCAGCGAAATCTCAAGGCGCGCACCGAAGGCACGACCGCGGCCGAGGCGCAGCGCGAGGCGATCCGCAAGGCCATCGCCTTCAAGAAGTACGAGTTCGACGCGCATGGCGTCGAGATGAACCAGCGCTATCGTTCGGCGGCGGTGATGACCGACGGCCAGATCGAGCCGGCCTTCCAGCTCGACGCCGACCTGCATCACCAGCCGACGACCTGGCCGGGCGCGCGTCTGCCCCATGCCTGGCTCTACCGGCACGACAACGGGCGCGAGGTCTCGACCTTGGACCTCTGCGGTCGCGGGCGGTTCACGCTCCTGACCGGGCTCGGCGGCGAGGCCTGGGTCGAGGCGGCGAGCGCCGTGGCCGAGGATCTCGGCATCGAGCTAGAGACCCATGTGATCGGCCCGCGCCAGGAGCATGTCGACCACAGCGGCGACTGGGCGCGCGCCAGCGAGATCGGCGATGCCGGCTGCCTGCTGGTGCGGCCCGACCATCACGTCGCCTGGCGCTCGGTTGGACTGGCCGCGCAGCCGCGCACCGAGCTGACGCGCGTCCTGCGCGAGATCCTCTGCCGCGCCTGACGCGGACTTCGGATGGAAGAAGAACGGCCCGGAGTTCGCTTCGGGCCGTTGTCGTTCGCCGCCGTGGTGCGCTGGGATCAGCCGGGCCCGCGGAACCGGACGGAATCGATCCCCGGCAGGCGAAACTCGGGCCGTTCGACCTGGACGTTGACGAAGTCGCGGAGCGCGTCGCGGCTCGACGGCGTGAAGCTCCGGTCGTTCTGCAGGCGATCGAGCGCCTGCTGCTGCCATTGGATGATGTCTACGCCAGGTCCTTCGACCGGTCCGGGTTTGGGAATGACGAACTCGCCGAGGTCTGCGGGTACCGGGATGTTGCGGGCGATGCACTGGGTCTCGGCGCGGATGTCTTCGAGCCGCATGCCCTCGTAGCTGCCCTCGATGTCGAACCGCGCTTCGGCGTGTTTGGCATTGCCGAGGACGTCCGAGACGTCGACCGCCACGGGAAGCTGATAGGTGTCGCCCGAGGCCGACGAAAGCGTGAGCGTGCGCCCGCCCGTACCGAACTGGCAGCCGACCGAGAAGCTCGTGCCGCCGCGCGTGAAGGCGAATGTGGTCGCCCCCGGCGCCAGCGGCACGCCGTCCAGCGACCAGTTGAGCCTGGGATCGACGAAGCCGGAGACCTGCGCGACGAAACTGGCGGTGGTCCGGCTCGTCCATCTGCCGACGCGGATGACATCGCGACAGGCGTTGGTGCGCTCGCTCGTCGCCGTGCCGCCAGTCGTGAAGGATTCCGCATCGCCGATCGTCAGCTCGACCCGCTTGGGCTTGTCGGGCGGCGGCACCGCCTGCCCGAGCGGGGCGATGTGCGGCTGGTAGTTGTCCATATGCAGGATCGCGTAGATCCGCTTCTCGTAGTCCTTCGCGCGGGCGTTGTGGCGGGTCACGGTGATGCCGTCGGCGGTGTTGGTGGTGTCGAACTCCAGATAGAGATCGTCGGCGATCGCGGGGGCGTCGGCCTGCTTGGGCACGTTCGGATCGTAGATCCACAGCTGCACCACCTGACCGCTCTGCCGATAGGCGTAGGCGAGCACCTGGTGGTTCGCGCCGATGTCGAACTGCGCGCTCTGCACCAGCCCGAGCGGGGCGAGTTGGCCCTTGTCGAGCAGGGCGCGGATGCGCGGCCATTCCTCGCGATAGGTGATCCACGCCTTGCCCTTGGCGACGCCCGCCGTCTGCAGCACGCCCTCGTCATCGTCGGGATAGACTGGCGAGGAATAGGCCAGCCAGCGCGCGCCGCGTCCGTTCAGGTCGAAGCTGTCGAGCAGCCGCTGGCGCACATACTGGAACAGCGGGTCGCTGGCGGAGCTGGGGGAGACCGCCTGCATCACGCCGGGCGGCGTCACCATTTCGTAGGTCGCCGGCGGCGGCAGCTGGCGGGCGTTGAAATAGTCCATGGCCGCATAGACCATGCCGCCGCAAAGGCCGCCGTCCGCATGGGTGACCGGCAGCCAGTCCTCGGAGACCTTGGCGATGCCGAGAACGTCCGCGAGTTCCCCGGGCATCGCGTCGAGCAGTCGGTTCCAGAGGAAGCCGACCGTCACCACCGGCAGCGCGCCATCCCAGCGATTGGAGAACTGGAAGCCGTTTCGCGAGGGGAGAAAGCCGGCGACTGCGACCTTGCTTGTCGTGCGGAAGCGGATCGTCAGGATCGCGCGATTGCCGTGCTTCTGGCCTTCGGCGTCGACATAGTCGGCATAATAGCCGGGCGGTGCGTGGACGTGGAAGGTGTTGCCGTATTGGGATTCGACGAGCGGGCAGTTGGCGAAGATATAGAGCTGCCCCACCACCGTCCCGCCGGGCCCGATGACGTCGTACCAGACGCGCGCCTCAACGCCGCTGATCGGGACCGCGCCGGCGATCGTGTCGCCCTCCGCCTGCCAGGCGAGGCTCGCGCCCGGCAGCGTCTGCGCCGATTGCGACGGCGCCCAGCCGCCCGGCGTCCAGTCTCCCGAGGTCGATTCGTGCTGCAACCGCAGCACCGCATCGGATTCGTTCTCGACGATCACCCGCATGTAGATACGCGTCGACATGTCCCCTCTCCATGCAACAAGAGTTGGAATTCATGGTCCGCAGGATTCTTGCACGTCGGTGTTCGGCGCGATCATCGGGATTGGAAAGACGGGATTGCGATCAGGACCGGCAATGGGACGCAACGATATTGCGATGATCGAACTCCGAAGACGCGAACGGTACACGAATTCAGGCCTGCCGAGAAGAGAGGGGCGAAAGCCGGTCGGGGCGGGCCTGTTCGACAGTCGTTCGGCAGATCGCGCCGGGCGGAACCTTGGCGGTTCCTTGCTCGGCCAGCTCGTATCTGTCGAGCCGATGAAGGGCCGGGACTTAAGACTGACGCAGATGGCGGCGGGATTTCGGGGCGTCCAGCCTCGCCCAGCGGCAGGCATCAATCAGCGGACCTACCGCGAGAGCGATCCAGGTTCGGGCGACCAAAGAGAATGCCGCAAGATTCGGCTAAGCCATTGAAAAAATGGTGGGCCCACCAGGACTCGAACCTGGAACCAGACCGTTATGAGCGGTCGGCTCTAACCATTGAGCTATAGGCCCCTCGCATGGCAGCCCGCCATGCCGCTCCTTCGTATAGACGATCGGCGGCGATCGGCAAGCGCTGAAGCGCGCTACGCACCGGCGGTTGCAGGAGCCTGGTGGCTCGGTCGGGCGCGGCCCGGGCGGAGGCCACGCC
>JAEWAD010000174.1 GCA_023391905.1 Pseudomonadota bacterium
GTGATGCCCTGCAGGCCAACCTCCTGCAGCGCTTCCTTCACTTCATCCAGCTTGAACGGCTTGATGATGGCTTCGATCTTCTTCATTGCCTCCGCATCTCCGAATGCTTGCCTGTGTCGCCTGCCAACCTGGCCGATATCGTCGGCCTGGCCACCCACTTGCAGGCTCCGTGCCAATTGCCGGTCTTCGCGGGAAGCGCCGGAAAATTATGCGCGGTGCGCTGCGTTGGAGCGGGATTTCCTAGGGATCGCGCCGCTCACTGTCCAAATAATAGGCAAATGAACAACAAGCGTGCAATTGCGTTGCTTGGACCGCGCTTAGCGGCCGTGCCGCTCCAGCCACGCGTCGGCGCCGCGCAGGTCGATGCCGATCTCTGCGCCAAACGGGATGACGGCATTGCGATCCATGCGGTGGTCAAGCACCTCGCCGATCGCATAGAGGGTGAGCGAGCGCGTGCCGCTGCGGCAATGCACGAGAGTCGGGCCGTCGACCTTGGCCAGGAAGGCCTGCAGCGCACGGACGTCGCCTTCGGTGATCGACGGGCCGGTGACCGGGATGTGGGCATACGCAAGACCCGCCGCTGCCGCAGCGGCCGCCTCTTCCGCCGACGTCGGCTGAGTCGGCTCCTCGCCATCCGGGCGATTGTTGACGACGGCCTTGAAGCCAGCGGCGGCGACGCCGGGAAAATCCTCGAGCGCGAGCTGGCCGGCGATGGAGATCTTGTCGTTGATCTTGACGTATGCGGTCATTGAACTGTTCCGGGTTGTGGACGGGCGGCCGAAGGTGCCGATGACATGTCTCGCTTGTGGCAGGTTCGCAAGGCCAATTGAAGACGATTATTGTTGTTCCGGGCCGGTTCTGGCCCCAGCGGGCGTCGGAGCCCACAATTGCGAGGATGCCCGATGCTGGAGCTGCTGACGCCGGCCGAGATGACGCAGGCGGACCGGCTGACGATCGCCGCCGGGACACCTGGCATCGCGCTGATGGAAATCGCGGGGCGCGCGGTCGCCGACGCCGCCGCGGCGCGCTGCACCGGCGCGACCGTGGCGATCGCTTGCGGGCCAGGCAACAATGGCGGTGACGGCTTCGTCGCGGCGCGGCTGTTGCGCGAGCGCGGATTCGATGTCCGCCTCGCGCTGCTCGGCCCGCGCGATCGACTGAAGGGCGATGCCGCGCTGGCCGCCGATCGCTGGCAGGGCGACGTCTTGCCGCTGCCGGATCTCGATCTCGCGGGTGTGTCGGTGGTGGTCGATGCCCTGTTCGGGGCGGGGCTCGACCGCGCGGCGGCGGGGGAGGCTGCCGACGCGATCGCCGCCATCAACGCGTGTGGCGCCCATGTCGTCGCCGTGGATCTCCCGAGCGGGATTCAGGGCGAGACGGGGCAGGTGATGGGCGTCGCCGTGCGGGCCGACGAGACGGTCACGTTCTTCCGGCCGAAGCCGGGGCATGTGCTGATGCCGGGCAGGGGGCATGTCGGGCGGCTGAGGGTCGCGGACATCGGCATTGTTCCGGATGTGCTCGACGAGATTCGGCCGCGCGCTTCGCTCAATCGTCCGGCCCTCTGGCGTCACGCGATGCCGGCTTTGAAGGCCGATGGCCACAAATATGATCGCGGTCATGCCGTGATCGTCTCTGGCGGCATGACCCAGACCGGCGCTGCGCGGCTGGCGGCGCGTGCCGCGCTCCGGGTCGGGGCGGGGCTGGTGACGCTCGCCTCGCCGCCGGAGGCGCTCGCGGTCAATGCCGCGCACCTGACGGCCATCATGCTGAAGCGGATGGACGGAGCGGCGGGCCTCGCCGCCCTGCTCGAGGATCGGCGCCTGAACAGCGTCGGGCTCGGCCCGGGCCTCGGCTCGGTCGACGTGGCGCGTCCGCTGGTCGAGGCAGCGTTGGCGTCGGAGGCTGCCGTGGTCATCGACGCGGACGGGATCTCGGCGTTCCGGTCCGATCCCGAGGCGCTGTTTACTCGCATCCGCGATCGCGCCGCCCCGGTGGTGCTGACGCCGCACGACGGCGAGTTCGCCCGGCTGTTTCCCGATCTCGCGGAACTGCCGGGCAAACTCGAGCGGTCCCGGCGGGCGTCGGCGCGTTCCGGCGCCATCGTGCTGCTCAAGGGGGCCGATACCACGGTCGCCAATCCCGATGGCCGCGCCGCGATCGCCGACAACGCGCCGCCCTATCTGGCGACGGCCGGATCCGGTGACGTGCTGGCGGGGATGATCGTCGGCCTGCTGGCGGACGGCATGCCGGCCTTCGAGGCGACGGCGGCCGCCGTCTGGCTGCATGGCGAGGCCGGCGCCGTGCTGGGGCGCGGATTGATCGCGGAAGATCTCGCCGACGCGCTTCCCCGTGTGTTCACGCGGCTTTTCGTTTGACCCTGCGATTGCTGATGCTATAGAGGCCCCACCTTGGCCGGAGCCTAGCCGCGGCCGGTTATTGCGGGCGTGGTGAAATTGGTAGACACGCTGGATTTAGGTTCCAGTGGCTTGCGCCGTGGGGGTTCAAGTCCCTCCGCCCGCACCAACGCTCGGAATAAGCCGTGAATGCCACCGGGCGAGACGCCAAAGAACCGATCGGATCAAGACAGAAAGCGCTGAACATGCAGGTGACCGAGACCCTCGCAGAGGGCCTGAAACGTGAACTCAAGATCGTGGTCCCGGCGACCGAGCTCGACAGCCGCCTTTCGGCGCGCCTGGAGGAGATGAAGGGCCAGGTCCAGCTCAAGGGCTTCCGTCCGGGCAAAGTGCCGGTTGCACATCTGCGCCGGATCTACGGCAAGTCGGCGATGGCCGAGATCGTTCAGAACATCCTGAACGAGAACGCCCGCAAGACGCTCGAGGAGCGCGGCGAGCGCGCCGCCCTGCAGCCGAGCTTCGACCTGCCCGAGGACGAGGCCGATGCCGGCGAAGTGCTCGAAGGCAAGAAGGACCTCGCCTACACGATGTCCTACGAGGTCCTGCCGAAGTTCGAAGTCGGCGATCTCAAGGGTATCAAGATCGAGCGTCCGGTCGCCGAAGTGACCGACGAGGAAGTCGATGCCGAGGTCAAGCGCCTCGCCCGTGACTCGGCCGAGTATCAGCCGAAGGACGGCGCGGCCGCTGACGGCGATCGCCTGACCATTTCCTATCTCGGCAAGATCGACGGCGAGGCCTTCGAGGGCGGCGCCGACGACAACGCCTTCGTCCAGCTCGGCTCGGGCCGGTTCATTCCGGGCTTCGAGGAGCAGCTGGTCGGCGCCAAGGCCGGCGAAGAGCGCGTGCTCAACGTGACCTTCCCCGAGAACTACGGTGCGGCGCACCTGGCCGGCAAGGCCGCGACCTTCGACGTCGTCGTCAAGGAAGTCTCGGCCCCGGTCGAGGCGACGGTCGATGACGAGTGGGCGAAGAAGTTCGGAATCGAGTCGCTCGACGAGCTGAAGGCGACGATGCGCCAGCAGCTGCAGAGCCAGCTCGGCGCCGCGACCCGCACCAAGGTCAAGCGCCAGCTGCTCGACCAGCTCGACGAGAAGCATGCCTTCGAACTGCCGCCGACGATGGTCGAGCAGGAGTTCCAGAACGTCTGGAACCAGGTCACGCAGGACCTGCAGCGTTCGGGCCGCAGCTTCGCTGACGAGGACACGACGGAAGAGGCCGCCAAGGCCGACTACCGCAAGATCGCCGAGCGCCGCGTGCGCCTCGGTCTCGTGCTCTCGGAAATCGGCGAGAAGAACGAGATCCAGGTCACGGACGAGGAAGTGCAGCGCGCGCTCGTCGACCGCATCCGCCAGTTCCCTGGCCAGGAGAAGCAGGTCTACGACTTCTACCGCAGCAACCCGGATGCGCTGGCCAGCCTGCGCGCCCCGATCTTCGAGGAGAAGGTCGTCGACTACCTGCTCGGCCTCGCCGACATCACCGACAAGACGGTGTCGCGCGAAGAGCTGATGAAGGAAGACGAGGAAGAGGCGAAGGCCTGACCGGCTGCGCTAGGCCGGCCGGATTCGGCCGGCCGATCACGACATCTCCTGCTCCGGCTGTCGCCGGGGCAGGGCCCCGCCGGCGGCTCGGCTGACGCGTATCAGAACCGACGGATCCCGGCCCCGCAGGAATGACGACTGCGAATGGGCTCGCCGCCACCCCTTCCGAACGCAGACGGCGTACCATATGTATGGGCCTTCGAGCCCCGGGAATCGGTCGTACCGAGTGAGGTCGGGCCGGGGCATCTCAAGGTAATCGTGGCAGTCCACTGCGCCGAAGGAAGATCATGAAGGATCCTATCGACCTCTATATGAACACGCTGGTGCCGATGGTCGTCGAGCAGACCAACCGCGGCGAGCGTGCCTACGACATTTATTCGCGTCTGCTGAAGGAGCGGATCATCTTCGTCACGGGTCCCGTCGAGGACTACATGGCGACGCTGATCACCGCCCAGCTTCTCTTCCTCGAGGCCGAGAACCCGAAGAAAGAGATCGCGATGTATATCAATTCGCCCGGCGGCGTCGTCTCGTCGGGCCTGGCGATCTACGACACCATGCAGTTCATCAAGCCGGCTGTCTCGACGCTCTGCGTCGGCCAGGCCGCGTCGATGGGCTCGCTGCTGCTCACGGCCGGCGAGAAGGGCATGCGCTTCGCGCTGCCGAACGCCCGCGTCATGGTGCATCAGCCGTCGGGTGGCTACCAGGGCCAGGTGACGGACATCCTGATCCACGCCCGCGAGGTCGAGAGCCTGCGCAAGCGGCTGAACGAGATCTACGTCCAGCACACCGGCCAGGACATGAAGACCGTCGAGGACGCGCTGGAGCGCGACAACTTCATGGTCGCCGAGAAGGCGGTCGAATTCGGCCTGATCGACCAGGTCCTGACGAGCCGCGAGGCTCTGGAAGCGGTCAAGAAGGACTGACCGCTGCGAATTCCGGAATGACAGCCCTGCCGGCCGGCTGTTCGGCAGCCGGTCGCGACATTAAGTATCTATTGATCATGTCGCGCCTAGCATGGTTGGATCGCACCCTTCGGAGTGCGTCCGTCCGCGGGGCAAACAGGGTCCGAATTCTCGATCGCCGGTCGGTCGGCATCGTGCGGATGAGACATCGAATAAGTCGTTTGGAGGGCTCGAATCCGAACGGCAGCGAGGTAGACGGATGAGCAAAGTCAGCGGCAGCGACACCAAGAATACGCTCTATTGCTCGTTTTGCGGCAAGAGCCAGCACGAGGTGCGCAAGCTGATCGCAGGGCCGACGGTTTTCATCTGCGATGAATGCGTCGAGCTGTGCATGGACATTATCCGCGAGGAGTCGAAGTCCTCGCTGGTGAAATCGCGCGACGGCGTTCCCACGCCGCTCGAGATCTGCGCGGTCCTCGACGATTATGTGATCGGCCAGCGCCACGCCAAGCGCGTGCTCTCGGTCGCGGTCCATAACCACTACAAGCGGCTGAACCACGCGGCGAAGAACAACGACGTCGAGCTGGCCAAGTCGAACATCCTGCTGATCGGTCCGACCGGTTGCGGCAAGACGCTGCTCGCGCAGACGCTCGCCCGCATCCTGGACGTGCCGTTCACCATGGCCGACGCGACCACCCTCACCGAGGCTGGCTATGTCGGCGAGGATGTCGAGAACATCATCCTGAAGCTGCTCCAGGCCGCCGACTACAATGTCGAGCGGGCGCAGCGCGGCATCGTCTACATCGACGAGGTCGACAAGATCTCGCGCAAGTCCGACAACCCGTCGATCACGCGCGATGTCTCGGGTGAGGGCGTCCAGCAGGCGCTGCTGAAGATAATGGAAGGCACGGTTGCCTCCGTGCCGCCGCAGGGCGGCCGCAAGCACCCGCAGCAGGAGTTCCTGCAGGTCGACACGACGAACATCCTGTTCATCTGTGGCGGTGCCTTCGCCGGTCTCGAGAAGATCATCTCGGATCGCGGCCGTTCGACCTCGATCGGCTTCGGTGCGCATGTGTCGGCGCCGGAAGACCGCCGCACGGGCGAGCTGTTCCGCAGCGTCGAGCCCGAGGATCTGCTGAAGTTCGGCCTGATCCCGGAATTCGTCGGCCGTCTGCCGGTTCTGGCGACGCTCGAGGATCTCGACGAGGCGGCGCTGATCACCATCCTGACCGAGCCGAAGAACGCGCTCGTGAAGCAGTATCAGCGTCTGTTCGAGATGGAGAATGTCGAGCTGACGTTCCATCCGGACGCGCTCTCCGCGATCGCCAAGCGCGCCATCGAGCGCAAGACCGGCGCCCGCGGCCTGCGTTCGATCATGGAGGCGATCCTGCTCGAGACGATGTTCGACCTGCCGGGCCTCGATGGCGTCCAGGAAGTCGTCATCTCGGCCGAGGTCGTCGATGGTTCGGCCCGCCCGCTCTACATCTACGCGGAGCGCGAGGAAGAGGTCGTCGCCAACGCTGGCGCCTGATCGCCCGCACCGCGATCGAGCGGAAGACCGGCGCGCGCGGCCTGCGTTCGATCATGGAGGGCATTCTGCTCGAAACCATGTACGAACTGCCCGGCCTGGAAGGCGTCGAGCAGGTCGTGATCGGCCCCGAGGCCGTCGAGAACAAGGCCCGCCCGCTCTTCATCTACGCGGAGCGCGAGGACGAGACGAAGACGGCCTCGGCCTCCTGATCTCTCACCGATTGCGACAACAGGACGCGCGCCCCGTGGCGCGCGTTTTGCGTTTCAGATGGCGTGGGGCTGCCTGCGGTTTCGCATCGCGACAGCCCTGCGTGAGATTGAACCGCCGCGAGACGCGGTATCCGTCCTTCCTCCGTTGCAGGACAGCGGTGCATGGACCGGATACCTCGCTTGAAAGCCGGCGAGGAAGTCTCCACTTTAGGTGCACTTGCGAGAGTCGCATGCCT
>JAEWAD010000214.1 GCA_023391905.1 Pseudomonadota bacterium
CTGACGCGCGGGCGGTTTGGGCGTCCGTTCCGGCAGCTGGCGGCGGACGATCGCCACGGCCACGACTGCCAGCACGATGCCGCCGACGATCCAGGCCGGACGGATGCCGGCGGCCGGATTGAAGTTCGTCGGTAGCACGCGGCCGAAGGCGACGCCGATCTTCAGATAGTAGTAAAGCGCCTCGCTGAAGGCCGTGGCGATGGTGATGGCAATGCCGAGGCCGAGCGTGGCGGGAAGCGTCGCGACCCGCGCCTCGCCGAGCCAGGCGGCGAGAAGGCGCCAGACCAGCAGCCAGGCCGCGACGGCCGCGATGACGATCGGCTCGGTGACGCCGAGCTTGGACTGCAGGAAGAAGTGCAGCGCGGCGAGCGCGATGATCGGGTAGACGAGTCGGTGCAGGCGGCGCCAGTTGATGCCGCCAAGGCGCTTCATCATGCCGTTGGTCGAGGTCACGGCGAGCGGCACCAGCATGATCAGCACCATCAGGCCGATGGTCAGGTAGACACGCGCGAAAAGCTCCGAGACCACCTTCGGAATGTCCCAGGCAAGATCGCCGGCATAGGCGACGAGGTGGATCAGCACATAGGCGAAGGCGGCGTTGCCGAGCGTCCGACGCACGAAGACCAGCTCGGGCCAGCGCCAGACATGACGGAGCGGCGTCACGGCCAGCGTCAGCAGCAGGAAGCGGATCGCCCAAAGGCCTGCCTGGTGGTTGATTTCGATCATCTGGCGCGGGCCGAGGGTGCCCATCGCCGCGCGTGCGATCAGCCACAGGCCGGGCAGGAACACGCCGGCGAAGACGATTGCCTTCAGGGGCGAAAAGGCCCCCTTGCGATCCTGCCAGGGATAAAGGCGCTGCGCCGGTGCGGCGGGGCTGTTCATCGGGACCTCATGCAATTGCCCATGATCCCCTCATACGCGCCGTGACGGCAAAAGGCTTCGCCCGTTGCTTCAGCTTTGCGTGACCGGAGCCAGGGCGGCCAGTCGCTCGAAGGCGGTTGGCCCGGTACGCCGTTCGTCGAGCTTCTGCCGGATGCGCCCCGCGCATGCCTCGGGGCTGAGCTCCGACGTATCCACCTCGAGGTCGTAGATTCCGGGCTTGTGCACTTCGCTCTGCCAGAGTTGCACCGGCGCGGGGATACGCTCGTCGGGCGTTCCGGTCGCGTAGAGCCCCGCGCGGCCGGCCTGGCCCTGATTGCGGCGTTCCATGATGATCTCGATCGGGCAGCGGACGCCGACGAACAGAACCGGCAGGCCGGCGAGGCGGCGCGCGCAATCCGGCAGGATGCCGAGGGGCTTCGAATAGCTGTCGTGATGGCCGGCATCGACGACGACGTCGAGCCCGAGCCGGCTATGCGCGGCGACCGATTCGTAAAGGGCGGCGTAGAGGCGCGGGATCAGCCCCTCGAGGTCGGGACGCTCGCCGCCCGGCCGGAGCCCGATGCCGGGGCGGTAGCGCTCGGGCGTGACGGGGTCGACATAGGCGTCGACGCCGAGGTTCATCCAGGGACCGTCGAACCGGTTCTGGATGGCGGCCGCGATGCTGGATTTCCCGGATCGCGGCGCGCCGTTCAGGATGACGATATGGCCCGGTCGTGTCGGCACGGCTTCCTCATCGCGTGTTCGAGCGGAAGCCATCCTCGCTGGCTCAGGCGGCGAGTTCGTGGCGCCAGGGCGGATTGGCACCGGCCCGTGAACAGGTGATCGAAGCGACGCGATTGGCGAAATCGAGCGCGTCCTTGAGGGCTGCGGGGTCGATGTTGCGCACGCCACCGATGCTGAGCAGGCCCTTCTCGGAGAGCCGCGCCAGCAGGCCGCCGGTGAAGCTGTCGCCGGCGCCGACCGTGTCGGCGATAGTGACCGGGACAATCGGGCTGAACACCGTGCCGGTCGGCGTATAGGCGGTGACGCCGTTGCCGCCGCGCGTGACGACGACGAGGCCGGTGCCGGCGGCGAGCCAGCCGGCGGCGACCGTTTCGGCGTCGACGCCAGGATAGAGCCATTCGAGGTCCGCGCCGGAAATCTTCACGATGTCGGCGCCCTTCGCGAAGGCTTCGACGCGGGCGGTGAAGGCGTCGCGGTCGTGGATCAGCGTCGGGCGGACGTTCGGGTCGTAGCAGATCACGCGCTTGCCGCGGTTGGCGTTCATGACGGCGGCAAGGCGGTCAACGATCGGCTCGGGAATGAGCGAGATCGAGCCGAAATGCAGCGCCTCGACCTCGTCGCCGACCGGTTCGTGCGCCGCAGGATCGTGCAGGCGGCCGGCCGAGTTCTCGTCGAAGAAGGCGTATTGCGGCTCGTCATGCGCCAGGCTGACGAAGGCGAGCGTGGTCGGGCGCGCCGAGCGGCCGGCATATTTCAGGCTGACCTGGCTGCGCTCCAGCTCCTCCGCCAGCATCTCGCCGAAGAAATCCGTCGAGATGCCGCCCAGAAATCCGGTCGGAATGCCGAGGCGGCCCGTCGTGAGCGCCACATTGTAGGGCGAGCCTCCCACCTTGGGCTGGTAGGAATCGTTACCGTTCGCATCCTTGACCGGCAGAAAGTCGATCAGGGCCTCGCCACAACTCACGATCATCAGGCTCTTCCTCCCGTAGGCGGCCTGCGGGCCGCGCGCGCCTAAGCCCATTACCGGAAGCGCGGCGCCTCGCCAAGCGGGGTCGCAGCGGCAGGCGATCGAGCTGCCTGCGTCGAAAGGGCCTGTGGCGCGGCGCGTGTCTCGCCCCGGACTTTGCCGTATAACGGCGCGACGAGAATGGCGTGGGGCCGTTCGTCGACCGATTGCCGCGAGAACGACCGAGAGGCCATGTCGCCAGACGTTACATTGTGGGGCGCCCTGTTCGCCGGGCTGCTATCCTTCGTTTCGCCCTGCGTACTGCCGCTGGTGCCGCCCTATCTCTGCTATGTGACCGGGCTCAGTCTCGACGAGGTGACGGCGAGTCGCTCCGACAGCCGCGTTCGCGGCATGGTGCTGCGCGCCTCCTTCGCGTTCGTGCTCGGCTTCACGACGGTGTTCGTTCTTCTCGGTGCGACCGCGTCGGTCCTCGGCCGCATGGTCGCGCGGCAGCAGGAAATTCTGTCCATCGCCGCGGGCCTGATCATCATCGTCATGGGACTGCACTTCCTCGGCGTCTTCCGGCTCGGCTTCCTGCAGCGCGAGGCGCGCGTCCAGGTCGCGAACCAGCCGGCCGGCCTCGCTGGCGCCTATGTGCTCGGCCTGGCCTTCGCGTTCGGCTGGACGCCGTGCATCGGACCGGTCCTGGCAGCGATCCTCGCCGTGGCCGGATCGACGGAGACGGTGGGAAGCGGCGCGGGTCTGCTCGCGATCTACTCGCTTGGTCTCGGCATCCCGTTCATGATCGCCGCCGGCTTCGCCGAGCGTTTCATCGGCGGTCTCCGGCGCTTCCGCCGCTATATGCCGATGGTGGAAAAGGTGATGGGCGTCTTCCTGATCATCGCCGGTATCCTGTTCCTGACCGGCCAGATGACGGCCATGTCGTTCTGGCTTCTCGAAACCTTCCCGGCGCTGTCCAGAATCGGTTGATCGTCGCTTGACCGGCGCGGGCGCGATCGCGCAAAGCTTGCGCCAATCGTGCCACTGCCGCCGCTCCCTCGGAGGAACCATGCCGGATCGCTCTTCGCTCGCCATCATCCTCGCCGCCGGCGAGGGCACGCGGATGCGGTCGACGCTGCCGAAGGTGATGCATGCCGTCGCCGGGCTGCCGATGATTGGCCATGTCCTCAAGACCGCGACCGGCGCCGGCATCGGGCGGTTCGCCGTCGTCGTCGGCAAGGGCGCCGAGGCTGTCGGCGCCTACGCCGCCAAGCTGGCGCCCTCGGCCACCGTATTCGAGCAGGTCGACCGCCTCGGCACCGCGCATGCCGTGCTGGCGGCGCGTGAGGCGATGCGTGAGCCTGTCGATGACGTTCTAGTGCTCTATGGCGACACGCCGCTGGTCCGCGCCGAGACGTTGGCACGCATGCGGGCGGAACTCGCCAAGGGGGCAGGAGTCGTCGTTCTCGGCTTCCGTCCCGAGGATCCGGCCGGCTATGGCCGCCTGATCGAGCGCGATGGCCAGCTGGTCGCGATCCGCGAGGAGCGCGACGCCACCGAGGACGAGCGCCGTATCGGCTTCTGCAATGCCGGACTGATGGGTTTCCGCGGCGAGTCGGTGCTGTCGTTGCTCGATGCGATCGACAACCGAAATGCCAAGCACGAATACTATCTGACCGACGCCGTCGAAATAGCCAATCAGCGCGGCCTTAAGGTTGTCGCGATCGAGGCCGACGCGGCCGAGGTCGGCGGCGTCAACACGCGCGCTGAGCTGGCCGGCGTCGAGCGCATCTGGCAGGACCGAGCCCGGCAGGCGGCATTGCTCGCCGGCGTCACCATGATCGCGCCGGAGACGGTGTTCCTCTCGCATGACACGGTGCTCGGCCGCGACGTGACGATCGAGCCGAACGTCTTCTTCGGCCCGGGCGTGACGGTCGAGGAGGGCGCGCTGATCCACGCCTTCTCGCACCTGACGGGCGCGACACTCGAGAAGGGCGCCGAGATCGGTCCCTTCGCGCGGTTGCGGCCCGGAACGCAGCTCGGCCCGAAGAGCAAGGTCGGCAATTTCGTCGAGGTCAAGAACGCCGAGGTCGGCGCGGGCGCCAAGATCAGCCATTTGACCTATGTCGGCGATGCGAAAGTCGGTGCCGAGGCGAATATCGGCGCGGGCACGGTCACGGGCAATTATGACGGTTACGACAAGGCGCTGACCGTGATCGGCGAGGGTGCCTTCATCGGATCGAACAGCGTGCTGGTCGCGCCGGTCACGATCGGCGACGGTGGCTATGTCGCCTCGGGCAGCGTGATCACCGAGGATGTCGCGCCGGACGCGCTGGCGATCGCCCGCGGCCGCCAGGTGGAGAAGCCGGGCTGGGCGGCGCGATTCCGCGAAATGAAGGCCAAGACCAAGCGCGTGCGGGTTTGACGGCTTCGGTAAAGGCCCGAAACAGGATTTGATTTCGGTCACTTGGCCGAAGACGCTAAGAGGCCTCGTGAATTGATGGATGTGTGCCGATCCGATTGGGATTCGGCCAACGAGGAACTGCTGCATGTGCGGAATTATCGGTATTCTGGGTCGGACTCCCGTCGCGCCGCTGCTTGTCGACGCGCTGAAGCGGCTGGAATATCGCGGCTATGATTCCGCCGGCATCGCGACGCTGGAGGACGGACATCTGGTTCGCCTCCGCGCCGAGGGCAAGCTGCGAAATCTCGACGCCAAGCTGAGCGCCGCGCCGCGCGCCGGCCTGTCCGGCATCGGCCATACGCGCTGGGCGACGCATGGGGCGCCGACCGAGCGCAACGCGCACCCGCACGCGACCGAGCGGCTCGCCGTCGTCCACAACGGCATCATCGAGAATTTCCGCGAGCTGCGGCTCGAGATGGAGGCGGCGGGGCGCACATTCGAGTCGGACACCGACACGGAAGTCATCGCTCATCTGGTCACCGCAAACCTCGCCGCCGGCATGTCGCCGAAGGATTCCGTCCAGCAGGTCCTGGCCCGGCTCACCGGCGCCTTCTCGCTCGCCTTCCTGTTCGAGGGCGAGCAGGACCTTCTGATCGGCGCGCGGCGTGGCAGCCCGCTCGCCGTCGGCTGGGGCACGGGCGAGATGTTCCTCGGCTCCGATGCGATCGCGCTCGGACCGTTCACCGACGAGGTGACCTATCTGAATGACGGCGACTGGGTCGTCCTGACCCGCGAGGGCGCGACGATATATGACGAGCCCGGCAATGAGGTGAGCCGTCCGCTGACCCGCCTGCAGGGCACGACGCACGTCGTCGACAAGGGCAATCACCGGCACTTCATGGTCAAGGAAGTGCACGAGCAGCCGGAGGTGGTCGGCCATACGCTGGCGCGCTACCTCGATCTCGTGAGCGGCAGCGCCCGGGCGCCCGAGGGCATCGATTTCGCCACCATCGACCGGCTCTCGATCACCGCCTGCGGCACCGCCTTCTATGCCGGCTTTGTCGCAAAATACTGGTTCGAGCGTTTCGCCCGCCTGCCGGTCGACATCGATATCGCCTCGGAGTTCCGCTATCGCGAGCCGCCGCTCTCGAAGGATGGGCTGTCGATCGTCATCTCGCAGTCCGGCGAGACGGCCGACACGCTCGCCTCGCTGCGCTACGCCAAGAGCCAGGGTCAGAAGATCGGCGCGGTGGTCAACGTCCGCGAATCGACGATTGCCCGCGAGGCGGATGTCGTTCTGCCGACGCTGGCCGGGCCGGAGATCGGCGTCGCCTCGACCAAGGCGTTCACGGCGCAGCTCTCGGTGCTGGCGGCTACGGCTGTGGCGGCAGGCCGTGCGCGCGGCGCTCTCTCCGTCGACGAGGAGCAGGCGCTCGTCCGGGCCCTCAGCGAAGTGCCGCGCCTGATGCACGAGGCGCTGAAGCTCGAGGACCAGATCGAGGCGCTGGCGCGCGACCTGGCCAAGGTCAAGCACTGCCTCTATCTCGGGCGCGGCGCGAGCTATCCGATCGCGCTCGAAGGCGCGCTCAAGCTCAAGGAAATCTCCTATATCCACGCCGAGGGCTATGC
>JAEWAD010000278.1 GCA_023391905.1 Pseudomonadota bacterium
TCTCGGCCGTGGCCGAGGAACCGGCGCCCGCCGCCGCCGCGCCGAAGCCGCCGGCGATCACCGTCATTCCCGCCGCCAGCCGCGAAATCGTCCAGTCGGCCATCGTCGTCGGCTCGCTGGTGCCGCGCGAGGAGGTGCTGGTCGGCGTCGATCTCGACGGCTACCGGCTGACCGAGCTCCTGGCGGAGGAAGGCGACCGGGTGAAGAAGGGCCAGGTGCTCGCCCGGCTCTCGACCGACATGCTCGACGTGCAGCTGGCGCAGAACGCCTCGTCGCTCGCCCGCAACGACGCGGCGATCGCCCAGGCGAAGAGCCAGATCGCCGAGGCGTCGGCGATCGAGGCGCAGGCGAATGCCGCGCTCGATCGCGGCCTGTCGCTGAAGGAGAAGGGCATCGTCGCCCAGGACGCGCTCGACGTCCGCAACTCGACCGCCAAGACCGCCGCCGCGCGCCGCGCCGCCGCCGAGCAGGGCCTGGCGCTCGCCGAGGCCGACAAGGCGCTGACCGAGGCGCTGCGCCGCGAGATGCAGCTGCGCGTCGCGAAGACCGAGATCAAGGCGCCGGCCGACGGCCTGGTGCTGTCGCGCTCGGCCCGCATCGGCGCCATCGTCTCGGGCGGCGGCGAGCCGTTGTTCCGCCTGGCCGCCGACGGCGCCATCGAGCTGGAGGCGCAGGTGCCGGAGGCGGAGCTGGCGCAGATCGCCGTCGGCCAGCCGGTCAAGGTCACCGTCCAGGGCGTTCCCGAGGGCATTCCTGGCAAGGTTCGCCTGGTGGCGCCGAAGATCGACGATGCGAGCCGCCTCGGCCGCCTGCGCGTGGCGCTTCCCGCCGACGTCAAGATCAGCGCCGGCGCCTTCGCGCGCGGCACGGTCGAGCTCGCCCGCCGCGAGAGCCTGAGCATCCCCGTCTCCGCCGTCGTGACCAGCGGCGGCGAGGTGACGGCCCAGGTCGTCGTCGACGGCAAGATCCAGACCCGGCCGATCCAGACCGGCATTTCCGGGCGCGGCCTGGTCGAGATCCTGGACGGCATCGCGCCCGGCGAGGCCGTCGTACTGCGCGCCGGCACCTTCGTGCGCGACGGCGACGCCGTCACTGCCGTCGAGGCGAAGGACGAAGCCAAGGATCAGGATCAGGACCAGGCCAAGGGCCAGGCGAAGAGCGGATCCGGTCGCGACGCCGAGAGCGAGGGAGCGAAGGGATGAGCTGGAACTTCTCCGCCTGGGCGATCCGCAACCCGGTTCCGCCCATCCTGCTGTTCGTCGTGCTGTGCGCCTTCGGCATCGTCTCGTTCATGAACCTGCCGATCACGCGGTTCCCGAACATCGACGTGCCGCTGATCTCGGTCACCGTCACCGACGCCGGCACGGCGCCGGCCGAGCTGGAGACGCAGGTCACCAAGAAGGTCGAGGACGCCGTCGCCTCGATCGCCGGCGTCAAGCATGTCTCCTCGACGATCACCGACGGCCAGTCCTCGACGGCGATCGAGTTCCGCCTCGAGGTCAACACCGACCGTGCGCTCAACGACGTCAAGGATTCGATCGCCAAGATCCGGGGCGACCTGCCGCGCACCGTCGACGAGCCGATCATCCAGCGCATCGACGTCGAGGCGCAGTCGATCATGACCTATGGCGCGCTGGCGCCGACGCTGTCGCCGGAGCAGCTTTCCTGGTTCATCGACGACCAGGTCATCCGCGACCTGCAGGCGCTGAAGGGCGTTGGCCGGGTCGAGCGCATGGGTGGCGTCACCCGCGAGATCCAGATCCGGCTCGATCCCGACCGGCTGATGGCGCTCGGCGTCACCGCCGCCGACGTCAACCGCCAGCTCCAGATCACCAATGTCGATCTCGCCGGCGGCAAGAGCGAGGTCGGCAACCAGGAACAGACCATCCGCACGCTCGCCGGCGCCAAGTCGATCGACGACCTCGCCAATGCGCGGATCGCGATCTCCGGCGGCCGCGAGGTCCGGCTCGGCAATCTCGGCACGATCGAGGACCACTGGGAGGAGCCGAGATCCTTCGCCCGCCTCGACGGCAAGCCCGTCGTCGCGCTCGCCGTCTACCGCGCCAAGGGCGCCAGCGACGCCTCCGTCGCCGACGTCGTCAACGCCAAGATCGCCGAGATCGACGCCGCCAACCCGGATGTCTCCTTCTCGATCATCGACAATACCGTCCACTACACCTACGGCAACTACGAGAGCGCGATGGACACGCTCTACGAGGGCGCGATCCTCGCGATCCTCGTGGTGCTGCTGTTCCTGCGCGACTGGCGCGCGACGCTGGTCGCGGCGGTCGCCCTGCCGCTCTCGGCGATCCCGACCTTCTGGGCGCTGTCGATGCTGGGCTTCTCGCTCAACCTCGTCAGCCTGCTCGGCATCACGCTGGTGACGGGCATCCTCGTCGACGACGCCATCGTCGAGATCGAGAACATCGTCCGCCACACCCGCATGGGCAAGAAGCCCTACCGGGCGGCGCTCGAAGCCGCCGACGAGATCGGCCTCGCCGTCATCGCCATCTCGACGACGATCATGGCGATCTTCGCCCCGGTCTCGTTCATGGGCGGCATCGCCGGCCAGTATTTCAAGCAGTTCGGCCTGACGGTGGCGATCGCGGTGTTCTTCTCGCTGCTCGTCGCGCGCCTGATCACGCCGATGATGGCCGCCTATTTCATGCGCGCGCCCTATCTCGGCGACGGCTCGGACGGCCAGCCCGTCTATGCCGGCTTCCGCAGCGATCTCGGCCGCCGCATCCGCGCGCTGATCCCGCTCGCCGTGGTGATCGGCCTCGGCGCGCTCGTGCTGCAGATCACGGCCGAGGCGCTCGTCGGCGTGCCGCTCCTCGGCACGTTGTCGGAGCGGATCGCGGCGATCGGCTGGACCAAGATCGCACTCGGCGCGCTGGCGATCGCGGTCGGCTTCGCGCTCGTCCGCGCCTGGCTCGGCCAGCCGCACCCGGCCGAGGAGCATGACGGCCTCGTCATGCGGCTCTACACCGGCCTGCTCAAGGCGACGCTGGCGCGCGGCATGCGCTGGGTGACGCTGGCCGCCGGCATCGGCACCTTCGCCGTCTCGATCTGGGCGATGGGCTTCCTGCCGTCGGAATTCATCCCCGAGGGCGACGAGGGCCGCCTGGTCGTCTCGGTCGAGCTGCCGCCCGGCACCGGCCTCGACCAGACCAGCCAGACCACCGACCGGATCACCGCGGCGCTCAACGCGCTGCCCCAGGTGCGCAGCGTCTTCGTCATGGGCGGCACGTCGCCGACCGGCACGCTGGAGACCCGGCGCGCCGCCGTCATCCTCGAGCTGGTGCCGAAGGCCGACCGCACGGTCAGCCAGACGGACATGAAGCCGCTCGTCGCGGAGGCGCTCGCCGACATTCCCGACATCCGCTTCTACGTCGTCAACGAGCGCGGCGACCGCGCCACCACGATCGCGGTCACCGGTCCCAATGGCGACGCGGTGGCGAAGGCATCCGGCGACCTCGAGGCGGCGATGAAGGCCGACCCGATGTTCCTCAACCCGGTCGCCCTCTCCTCCTTCGCGCGGCCGGAGATCCGGATCGTGCCGAAGCTCGACGAAGCCTCGGCGCTCGGCATCGCGCCGGACCGCATCTCGGAGACCATCCGCGTGGCGACGACGGGCGACGCCGACGCCAATCTCGCCAAGTTCACCGTCGACGGCCGCCAGGTGCCGATCCGCGTCGAGCTGGACCGGATCGCCCGTTCCGACCTCGCCATCCTGTCGGCGCTGCGGGTGCCGCTCGCCGCCGGCGGCTCCGTGCCGCTGTCGACGGTCGCCGATGTCGGCTTCGGCCAGGGCCCGGCGACGATCGAGCGCTATGACCGCGAACGCCTGGTCAAGGTCGGCACCGACATGGCGCATGGCTACACCTCGGGCCAGGGCACCGAGCGGATCAAGACGATGGACGTGGTCAAGAACTTCCCGGCCGGCGTGCAGCTGCAGGAGACCGGCGACGCCGAGGCCCAGGCCGAGGTGTTCTCCGCCTTCGGCGTCGCCATGGGCTCCGGCATCCTGCTCGTCTTCGTCGTGCTGATCGTGCTGTTCAACAGCGTGTTCCAGCCGCTGACCATCCTCGCCTCGCTGCCGCTCTCGATCGGCGGCGTGGTGGCGGCGCTGCTCCTGACCAACAACGCGTTCTCGATGCCGGTCATCATCGGCCTCCTGATGCTGATGGGCATCGTCACCAAGAACTCGATCATGCTGGTCGATTTCGCCGTCGAGCAGGTCAAGCACGGCATGGATCGCAAGGAAGCGATCATCGACGCCGGCCGCAAGCGGGCGCGGCCGATCGTCATGACGACGATCGCCATGGGCGCCGGCATGCTGCCGGCGGCGCTGGCCTTCGGCGAGGGCGGCGAATTCCGCGCGCCGATGGCGATCGCGGTGATGGGCGGGCTGTTCCTGTCGACGCTGCTGTCGCTCGTCTTCATCCCGTCGGTCTACACGATCATGGACGACCTCTCGCACCTCGTCGCGCGCCTGTTCCACCGCCTTTTCGCCCCCAACGAGGCGGACGAGGACGATGCCGAGGACGCGCACGGGGACAAGCGGCACGGCCCGCCGGCGCCGGCGCTGCATCCCGACATGCGGATCGCGGCCGAGTAGGTCCGGGTCCCGGCCCTCACCCGATCCCTCTCCCGCACGCGGGAGAGGGATCCCGCCTCGGCACGGCATCGTCTTCCTGGTCCGCGCTGCATCGCTTGCCGGTTCAAGGCCGGGCTTCTTGTTGACGGCCCTGGCCGGCGTGAGTTCGGCCATCCTGACTCCCGCCGCGAAAGAGCCCTCGCCCGCTTGCGGGAGAGGGTTGGGTGAGGGTCTTGCTGGAATTGCCCGGCGGGTCGAACCGGTGGCGGCCGGCGCCGCCCCCGCCTATGCTGAGGGCCGGAGGATTTCCAGAATCATGATCACCCACTGCGTCTTCATCAACTACCGCGACGACACCACGCCCCAGGCGAAGCTGGCGATCCTCGACGGCCTGCTCGCGCTCCGGCCCCGCATCGACGGGCTGATCAACATCATGATCGGCAACAACACGAGCCCCGAAGGCCTCGACAAGGGCTTTTCCGAGGGCTTCATCGTCACCTTCCGCGACGGCGCGGCGCGCGACCGCTACCTCGCCGACGACGAGCACGCCAAGGTCGGCGCCGCCATCGTCGCGGCGGCCAAGGGCGGCACGGACGGCATCCTGGTCTACGACCTGGAGCATTGAGGGGAAGGCCTCAGGCCTGCAGTCCATCTCCGCCGTCATCCCCGCGAAGGCGGGGATCCATGCCGGCATGTGCTCGGAGCTCCACGCGACACACAACCCGGCGGAAATGGATCCCGGCTCGGGGGCCGGGATGACGGCGAGCGTGAGGCTGGCGACGGCCATGCCTCGCCACGCTTGTCTTCATCCGTGCCGAGCACCGCCCCCATCATCCTGAGCCGTCTTGAAGGACGCACGACGTCACCGCAAGGCCGGATAGGACCAACATCCTCCGCCGTCATCCCTGCGAAAGCAGGGATCCATGCCGACGCGTGCTCGGAGCTCCACGCGCCACACAACCCGGCGGGAATGGATCCCGGCACCGAGGCCGGGATGACGGCGAGCGTGGGGCAAGCTTGGCGCCAAACCGCCGCCCCTCAGTGAAAATCCCGCGATTTCGGGATGATGCGGACGTTGCGCGGGTGGCTGCCGCCCGGGTGGCTCGGGCGGTGCGGGTGGGCGAATTCGTCGGCGCGGGCGGGGTCGAGCCGCGGCCGGCGGTCCTCGGCCAGATGGTCGAGATCGGCCGTCCTGTCGACCAGCTTTCGCGCCACGAGATGGATGATGCCCTCGGGGCTCCTCTGGATGTTGCCCTCGACCAGCACCAGCTTGGCGCCGATGATGGTGCGGCGGAAGGTGTCGAACAGGCGCGTCCAGACGACGACGTTGACGATGCCGGTCTCGTCCTCGAGTGTCATGAACACGACATTGCCCTTGCCCGGCCGCTGCCGCACCAGCACGACGCCGGCCGTCTTCGCGAAGGCGCCGTCGGAAAGCGCGCCGATCTCGGCCGCCGAAAGAATGCCCGCCCCGCCATAGCGCGTGCGCAAAAAGCTCATCGGATGCGCCTTCAGGGAGAGGCGGAGCGTCTGGTAGTCGGCGACGACATGCTCGGAGAGCGGCATGGCGGGCAGCGGCGTGTCCCTGGCACTTATACACAAATGACGCTGCCCACGAAAAAAA
>JAEWAD010000267.1 GCA_023391905.1 Pseudomonadota bacterium
CGGCAGGATGACGCCGAGATGGGTGTCGAGCAGCCCGGCATTGCGCAGGAGCACGACCAGCGGCACCAGCGCGACATAGGCGGGGATCGCCATCGCCGCCATCAGGCTGAGCTCGACGCCGGCCATCCAGCGCGGCTTGTAGACGGCGAGCGCATAGCCGGCGAGCGTCGCGACGATCACCGTGAGCAAGGTCGCGCCGGCCATGATCCAGAGCGAGTTCATCGCGTAGGTGCCGAGCGCGCCACCGCTCCAGGCGCCGATATAGGCGTCGAAGGAGAAGGTGGTCGGCAGCGACCAGACGGAGCGCATGAACTCCTTGTTGGTCTTGAAGGTGCTGTAGCCCATCCAGACGAACGGGAAGATCACCATCAGGACATGCGCGGTCAGCACGGCGAGCACGACGATCGTCGTCGGCGTGACGCGGGTGACGGGGCCGGACGCGGCGAGGGTTGCGGCGCGCTTGCTCATCGTTCGCTCCCGCCCCTGGCCCGTTTCAGATAGCGGAAGATGATGAAGGCGCCTGCCGCCGTCAGCACCATCTGGGCGAAGCCGATCGTCGCGGCATAGCCCATCTCGAAGCTGCTGAAGCCGGCCTTGTAGAGATAGGTCGAGACCACCTCGCTGGCGTGGTTGGGACCGCCATTGGTCAGCACGAAGACGAGCGAGAAGGTCTTGAGCGAGCCGATGATGGCGAGCAGCGTGTTGGCGCGCACGGCGTCCCAGACCATCGGCACGGTGATCGAGAAGAACTTGGTGAAATGGCCGGCGCCGTCGATCTCGGCCGTCTCGTAGAGCGTCTCGGGCACGTTGCGCACGGCGGCGACGAACAGCAGCACGTAGAGGCCGAGATAGGTGAAGCTCATCACCACCACGACCGCCGGGAAGGCGGTGGCGGAATCGCCGAGCCAGCCGCGCTGCAGCGAGCCGAGGCCGAGCGCCTTCAGGCTCGCGTTCACCAACCCAAAATAGGGGTTGTACAGGAAGCGCCAGAGCAGGCCGATGCAGATCTCGCTGACCATCACCGGCACCAGGTAGAAGAACAGGAACAGCCGGCTGACGAAGGGGACGATGCGGACCAGGCAATAGGCGATCAGCAGCGCCAGGAACACCTGCAGCACGATCGCGGTCGCGGCGATCAGGAGGTTGCGGCCGAGCGATTTCCAGAAGATCGCGTCCGTGGCGAGGCGCAGGAAATTGTCCAGTCCGACGAAGGCCGGGGCCGAAGCGCCGTCCCACTGGAAGAAGGACAGCCAGCCGGCATAGACGATCGGATAGGCGACGAAGACCGCGATGAGGACAAAGGCCGGCAGCAGGAACAGCAGCGCCGCCCGGGTCTGCTCTTTCGGCGCCACGTCGCGCGAAGTCGATGTCATGGGTCTTCCTTGGGCTTTCCGCGGGAGCTTCCTCGGAAACGCATGCGGCGGGGTCGCCCCCGCCGCATGGTCGTGAACTGGGAGGACTACTGGCCGGCCTTGAGCGCGTCTTCGAGCTTCTTGGCGGCGTCTTCCGGCTTCACCGAGCCGTCGAGCACGCCCTGCAGGCTGGTGTAGTAGGCGTTGGTGGCCTTGGGCTGCATCGCCGTGTCGTAGAACGGATCGAGATGGCCGGCCGACTTCATCAGGCCGTTGCTGATGCCGTAGAGGACCGGGCCGGCGGCCGCCTCGGTGGTCGCGTCCTTGACGGTGACCATCGTCTTGCGCAGGTCGACATACTTGGTCATCACCTCGGGCGAGGTGAGGAAGCGCAGCAGCGTCACCGCGTCGGCCTTGTTGGCGGCCTTCTCGGAGATGCCGAACGCCGCCGCAACACCGGCGAGCACGTCGGTCTGGTCACCCTTGCCGCCGGCGACTTCCGGGAAGGCGAAGGAGGCGAGCTCGAAGCCCTCCGGGGCGTCCTTCGAGGCGCCGATCTGCCAGGTGCCGTTCAGCAGCATGGCGGCCTGACCGTTCAGGAAGAGCATGTTGGCTTCCTGGTCGCTCATGCCGTTGAAGCCGATCGGGAAATAGCCCTTCTGGGCGAGGTCGGCGATGCGCGCGAAGGCGTCTGTCGCTTCCGGCTGCAGCGTCGCGTCGGCGTCCTTGTTGACGAAGGCGGCGACGGCGCCGGAGCCCTTGAGGCGCATCTCCAGATACTGGAACCAGAAGGTGGCCGGCCAGGAATCCTTGTTGCCGAGCGCGAACGGGATCAGGCCCTCGCCCTTGATCTTCTCGGCGAGCGCGACGAGCTCGTCATAGGTCTTGGGGACTTCCCAGCCATGCTCGGCGAACAGCGCCTTGTTGTACCAGAACACGGCGGCGTCGACGTCGACCGGCGCGGCGTAGACCTTGCCGTTCTTGGTGGTCTGGGCGAGCGCGCTCTCCAGGAAGCTGGCGCCCCAACCATCCTTCGCGAGGTCCTCGTCGAGCGCGTACATCTGGCCGCCATCGACGAAGGCGCCGAGGAAGCCGCCCGGCAGGGTGTAGAACACGTCCGGCGGATTGCCGGAGGCCATGGCCGTGTTCAGCTTGGTCTTGTAGGCGGACTGCTCGGCCGGCACGACGTCGAGCTTGATGTCGGGATGCGCCTTGGCGAACGCCTCGAGCGCGAAATTGATGAAGTCGGTCTTGTCCTGCTGGCCGGCATAGGCATGCCAGAAGCTGAGTTCACCGGCCGCCGCGGGCGCCGCGCCCAGCATGACGGCCACGCCCATGGCCAGAAGCCCCTTCAGTCGCATATCCTTCTCCCGACGTTTCTTGGTGTGATCGCGTAGTCGTGTCACACAACGCTTCCCGTTTCCAGATCACCCGCGACCGCCGCGCCGGCGCCGGCTTTTGCCGATTTCGAGGCCGGCGACGGGCACTGCGCGCGCCAGACGGCCGAATCCGAGACGGACGCTGCGGAAGGTTCCGCCCGCATCCGGCTGCCTCGCGCAATCCAGCCCGACAGGGCCGGCGGCGGCGCCGAAACGCGGATTCCTGGGGATCTTTCCCCGCGGGGCTTGTACGCCCCTGCCGAGTGGGACGCCACCCCAAAGAAAAAGGCCCTCCGCTGGAGGGCCTTGTCGTTTCGTCGCGGTCAGGCCGCGATCTGGAGCGCGCTTTCGAGCTGCCGGCTCCAGCCGGCATACCACGCGTCGAACAAAGCGAGCTGCGCCTCGGCATAGCCGCGCTGGCTGTCGCTGAGCGCGTCGGCCTCGTTGAAGTTGAGCGTGTATTCGGCGTCGCCCTTCAGCACCATCAGATGCTTGAAATAGAGCACCAGGTCCGGGCCCTCGTCGAAGGAGGACAGGACGGCCAGCGCCTCCTCCAGCTCCTGCGCGCGGACGCGCGCCGCGACATCGCCCTTGGCGGCGGCGGCGCTGAGCGCGACGAGGTGGGGCACATCCTTCGGCAGCCCGTTGGCGATGCCGGTGATCGCGCCGGTCGCGCCGCACTTGACGAAGCCATGGAAGACCGCGGTGTCGACGCCGACCATCAGCGTGACGTCGTCGTCGCGGCTGGTGATGTTCTCGGCCGCGTAGGTCATGTCGGCGGGGCCGCCGAACTCCTTGAAGCCGACCAGGTTGGGATGCTCGGCGCGCAGCGCGAAGAAGAGATCGGCGCGGGTGGCGAAGCCGTAATAGGGGCTGTTGTAGATCACCGCCGGCAGATCCGGAGCAGCGGTCAGGATCGCCTTGAAATGGGCCTTCTGGGCGGCGATGACCGAGCCACGCGAGAGAACGCGCGGGATCACCATCAGGCCCTGGGCGCCGACCTTCTGGGCATGGGCGGCATGGGCGACGGCGGAGGCGGTGTTGACCGCGCCGGTGCCGACGATGACCGGGATGCCGGCCTTCACGAGGCGCTCGACGCCTTCCATGCGCTGCTCGTCCGTGAGCAGCGGCCAGTCACCCATGGAGCCGCAATAGACAACGGCGGACATGCCC
>JAEWAD010000331.1 GCA_023391905.1 Pseudomonadota bacterium
CGTCAGGGCGGCGGCATCTTCTGGCGATGATCGATCGAGGAGGCGGCCCGGCAAGGGTCGGATCGGCATGAACGAAGCGTCCCCCGTCCGCGATGCGGCGCCCCGCAAATTCGGCATGGGCGCGGCCGTCAGGCGCAAGGAAGATCCGGCGCTGATCGTCGGGCGCGGGCGCTACACCGATGACTACACACCGGAAGGGACGTTGCGTGCCTTCGTGCTGCGCTCGGCGATGGCGCATGCGCGCATCGTCCTGAACGGGCTGGATTCGGCGCGCGAGGCGCCTGGTGTCCATCTCGTCCTGGCGGGCGCCGACGTCGCCCAGTTCAGCGGGCCGCCGGCGAAGGAGTTTCCGGCCATCGTCGCCGGCACGGAGCGGCATTTTCCGCGCCGGCCGCTGCTTGCGGCGGATGTGGTCCGGCACGTCGGCGATCCCGTCGCCTTCGTCGTTGCCGACACGATCGAGGCGGCGCAGGCCGCCGCCGAGCTGATCGACATCGATTATGACCCGCTGCCCACCGTGACGGATTCCCGCGCCGCGATCGCCGCCGATGCGGCGCTCGTCTATCCGGAATTCGGCACCAACGTCGCCTACACGCATCACCGGGGCAGCAAGAGCGCCACCGACGCGGCGTTCGCCAGGGCTGCGCGCGTCGTCCAGATCGACGTCGTCAACCAGCGTCTCGTCGCCAACTACATGGAGGCGCGCGGCGTCGTCGCGGAATATGACGGCGGCGCGGATCGCTTCACGCTGACGCTCGGCACCCAGGGCGGCCACAAGCTGCGCGATATCATCGCCCGGGACATCCTCGGCATCGACCCGAAGAAGATCCGTGTCATCACGCCGGATGTCGGCGGCGGTTTCGGCACGAAGTCGTTCGTCTATCACGAATACCCGCTGGCGGCGCTGGCATCGAAGGCGACGGGCCGGCCGGTCAAGTGGATCCAGGATCGGGGCGACCACTTCCAGATCGACGCCCATGGCCGCGACAACCTCACGACGGCGGAAATGGCGCTCGACGCCGATGGCCGCTTCCTGGCGCTCCGCGTCGACCTGCTCTCCAATCTCGGCGCCTATGTGTCGCAATACGGCGCCGACATCGCCTGTGGCGGCATCACCATGTCGACCGGGCTCTACGACATCCCGGCCATGGACGTGACCGTGCGCGGCATCCTCACCACGACGACGCCGACGGACGCCTATCGCGGCGCCGGCCGTCCCGAGGCCGCCTATCTGATCGAGCGGCTCGTCGACCTCTGCGGCCGCGAGACCGGCCTCGGCCCGATCGAGATCCGCAAGCGCAACTTCATCCGGCCCGACCAGCTTCCCTATCTGACCCAGGGCGGCCGAAAATACGACACCGGCGACTTCGCCGGCCACCTCGACCGCAACCTCGCCATCATGGACTATTCGGGCTTCGAGGCGCGCGCCGCGGCCTCGAAGCGAAACGGCAAGCTGCGCGGCTTCGGCATCGCCACCTATGTCGAGGCCTGCGCCTTCCCAGGCTCCGAGCCGGCGACGGTGACGCTGAACGCCGACGGCACGCTGACGCTGCTGATCGGCACGCAGACCAACGGGCAGGGCCATGCGACCGCCTATTCGCAGTTCATCGCGCAGCATCTCGGCGTCGGGCTCGACAAGATCGAGGTGATCCAGGGCGACACGGACAAGGTGCCGACCGGCGAGGGCACGGGCGGCTCGCGCTCGATCCCGCTTGGCGCCGTTTCCGTCGATCGTGCCTCCGTCACGCTGGTGAAGCAGCTGAAGGAGATCGCCTCGGACGAGCTCGAGGCCGGTGTCGAGGATCTCGAGCTGGCGGACGGCACCGTCCGCGTCGCCGGTACGGACCAGGCGATCGCCCTTTCCGACCTCGCCAAGCGCGCGAAAAATCCGGCGTTGCTGACGGCGGTCGGCGAGTTCGTGCAGGACGAGTGCACCTATCCGAACGGCACCCACATCGCCGAGGTCGAGATCGATCCGGAGACGGGCGTCACCCAGGTCGTCGACTTCTCGATCTGCGACGATTTCGGCGTCACGGTGAATCCGATCCTGCTGGCCGGCCAGGTCCATGGCGGCGTCGTGCAGGGCATCGGCCAGGCGCTCTACGAGCGGACGGTCTATGACGAGGACGGCCAGCTGCTGACCGCCAGCCTGCTCGACTACTGCCTGCCCAAGGCCGACCATTTGCCGAGCCTGCGTTTCGCCACGCACAACGTGCCGTCCACGACCAATGCGATGGGCATCAAGGGCGCGGGTGAGGCGGGAACGATCGGCGCGACCCCGGCCGTGATGAACGCCGTGGTAGACGCGCTGGCGCGGGCCAAGGGCATCACCCACATCGACATGCCGGCGACGCCCGCGCGGGTCTGGGAGGCGCTGCATGCGAGCTAGCCCGGCGGCACCCCGACGACGGTCGGCTTTCGACGACTGAGCCAGAAACGAAGCCGGGTCGCGTCCTCCGCGACCCATGAAGAAACGGACCGCCCCCCGGTCCGACGGGATCATGGAAACGCCTGAGAAGGGGCAGCCGCTGCTCGGCGTGCTGCTCAAGGTCATCTCGACTATCGCCTTCACGGCGATGGCGACGCTGATCAAGTATATTTCGGACAGCTACCCGCCCGGCGAGGTCGCCTTCTTCCGGTCGGCCTTCGCCCTCGTCCCGGTTCTGATCTGGGTGGCGTGGAATGGCGGCCTGCCGACCGTCTTCATCACCCCCCGCATCGGTGGTCATGTCCTGCGCTCGGTCGCCGGCGCGACGTCGATGTTCTTCGGCTTCTCGGCGCTGGCGCGCCTGCCGCTTCAGGACGCCACCGCGATCGGCTATGCCTCGCCGCTGCTGACGGTGGTGCTCGCCGCCGTGCTGCTCAAGGAGGTGATCCGCGTCTATCGCTGGACGGCGGTGGTGATCGGCCTGATCGGCGTACTGGTGATCCTCTCGGACTATGTCGGCCCGGACAAGGGCCCCGACCGCAGCGCGCTCGGCGCCATGTTCTCCATTCTCGCTGCCTTCTTCGGCGCGCTCGCGGCGACGCAGACCCGCCGCCTCACCTGGTTCGAGTCGCCCGGAACCATCGTCGTCTATTTCTCGCTGTTCACGGCGCTGTTCATGCTGCTGACCGCGCCGTTCGGCTGGGCGATGCCGCGGCTGGAGCATCTTCCCTATCTGATCGGCTGCGGCATCTTCGGCGGCATCGGCCAGGTGCTGCTGACGCAGAGCTATCGTTATGGCGAGGCATCGCTGATCGCGCCGTTCGAATATATCTCGATGCTGTGGGCGATCATCGTCGGCTACCTGCTGTTCAATTCGACCCCGAGCACCACCATGCTGGTCGGATCCGCCATCGTCGTTGCATCCGGCCTGTTCGTGATCTATCGCGAGCATCGACTGGGCCTCAAGCGAAGCCGCGAACGCGCGGCGAAGACCCCGGCGGGGCCGGGGACGTGACCATAAAGGACTGTTGGGTATGACCGCGATCGCAGTGACCATTGCCGGCTCGGATTCGGGCGGCGGCGCCGGGATCCAGGCCGATCTGAAGACGTTCTCCGCCCTCGGCGTCTATGGCGCCTCGGTGATCGCGGCGCTGACGGCGCAGAACACGCTGGGCGTCACGGCGATCCATGATGTGCCCGCTGATTTCGTGACGGCGCAGATCGATGCCGTCTTTTCCGATCTCAAGGTCGACGCCGTGAAGATCGGCATGCTGTCGCAGCCTTCCGTCATCCGCGCCGTGGCGGCCGGACTCGACCGGTACCGGCAGTCCCATGTCGTGCTGGATCCCGTCATGGTGGCGACGAGCGGCGACATGCTGCTGCGCGACGAGGCCGTCGCGGTCCTGATCGAGGATCTCCTGCCGCGCGCGGCGCTGATCACGCCGAACCTGCGCGAGGCGGCGCGCCTGATCGGTACGGATGTCGCAACCGGGCGGGCCGAGATGGAGGCGCAGGCGGAGGCGCTGCTGCGGCTTGGCGCGCGCGCCGTCCTGCTCAAGGGCGGCCACGGCACCGGGCCGGAGAGCGACGATCTTCTCCTGTCACCGTCGGAACGCCGCTGGTTCACCGCGCCGCGCATCGCCACCGAGAACACGCATGGCACGGGCTGCACGCTTTCCTCGGCCATCGCCGCCGGGCTCGCCAAAGGTCTCGGCATGGAAGCGGCGATCGACGCGGCCAAGCGCTACATCACGGAGGCGATCGGTCATGCCGACACGCTCGAGATCGGGCGCGGCCACGGGCCGGTGCATCATTTCTACGCCTGGTGGTAAGCGCAGCTAGTTGCTGAGGAAGATCGACCGGACCAGGTCCCGGTAGAGCAGGATCTGCCGGGGCAGGATCGTGCCGTCGTGCAGCGCGCGGCCGAGGATCAGGCCGCCTTCCACCAGCGTCGAGATCATGTCGGCCAGCGCCTCGACGTCGACCTCGTGGCGGGGCGGGTAGCGGGTCGCGATCAGGCGCAGCCGCTCTTCGAACCGGCTGCGCCAGGCCAGCATGCCGGTGGCGTTCAGCTCGCGGATTTCCCGGTCGAACAGCTGGTCCTGATAGCAGTAGGACGCCGCGATGCAGCCGGGATGCTGCTCCGGCAGGTCGGCCAGCATCTCGGCGAACAGCTTCAGACCGACGAGGAAGCCGTGCAGCGGATCGTCGTGAAGCTCGTCGCCGCGACGGAAGATGTCTTCCAGCACGGCGCGGTCCTGCTCGAGGTAGCGGAGCAGCAGCGCGCGGGCGAGCTCGTTCTTGTCGCGGAAATGATAGAAGAAGCCGCTCTTGGTGATGCCGACGCCGGCGATCAACTCGTCGATCGAGGTCGCCGAGAAGCCCTTGGCGAGCACACGCTGTTCGGCGAGGCTCAGGAGCCTTTCGCGCGTGTCGGTCCGAGGGTGAGGCGCGGCGTTCGACATGCCTTACTTTACCATAGGTCAAGTTCGGCTTCCTCTCCTCCATCGCCCGATTGAATCGAGTTCGGAAGTCTTCTTCCTATCCATCTGACAAATATAGCCTTTGCGCATTCCGGGCGGAGTGGACCACGCGCTTTCTAGCCGTGGGACGGGGGAGGGATAGAGTCCGTCGCCATCCGAAACCCCTAGGAGGGATGGACGAGATGGCCCGCTACCGAAATGCCCTGCCGCAGCTGACGGATGATCGACTGTTCACCACCGATGGTGGCCTGGAGACGACCCTGATCTTTCACCAGGGGATCGAGCTGCCCGCCTTCGCCGCCTTCGACCTTTTCTGGCGACCGGACGGGCTCGCCCGCCTGCGGACCTACTACGACCGCTATGCCGCGCTCGCCCATGCCCGCCGGCTCGGCTTCATCCTGGAGAGTCCGACATGGCGGGCCAACCGCGATTGGGGCGCGCAGATCGGTTACGACGCGGCCGCGCTCGCGGCCAGCAACCGCGCCGCGATCGAGCTGATGTGCGAATTCCGCGATCGCTACGACGGCCCCGAAACGCCGATGGTGATCAGTGGCGATATCGGCCCGCGCGGCGACGGCTATCAGATCGGTCAGAAGATGAGCGCGGACGAGGCGGCCGACTATCACGGCGAGCAGATCCGCACCTTCGCCGCCACCGAAGCGGATTTCGTCAGCGCGATGACGATCAACTATGTCGAGGAGGCGATCGGGCTCGTCCAAGCTGCCGCGGACGCCGAAATGCCGATCGTCATCTCCTTCACGGTCGAGACAGACGGGCGGTTGCCGAGCGGGCAGGAACTCCGCGATGCGATCGAGACGGTCGAGGGGACGGCAAGCGTCGTGCCGGTCTACTTCATGATCAACTGCGCGCACCCGACTCATTTCGAGCGCCTGTTCGGGACAGGTGAGGCCTGGACCAAGCGGATCAAGGGGATCCGGGCCAACGCCTCGAAGCGCAGTCATGCCGAACTCGACAATGCGCCGGATCTCGACGATGGCGACCCGGCCGAGCTCGGCCGCCAGTTCGCGGCGCTCCGGCGGGCATGCCCGGGCCTGAACGTGCTCGGCGGCTGCTGCGGCACCGACTTCCGGCATGTGCAGGCGATCTGCTTTGCCTGCCAGGCAGTCGACCTGGCAGCGTAGGCGCAAGCGCGGCGGGCGGCGGATCCTCGCGGATCGGCTGCCCGCCGTGGCGCGTCAGGCGTCTGCCGTCGCCAGGGCGCGGTGGCTGCGCCGCAGGCTGGGTGCAAGGGACTTCAGGTCCTCGCCGCTCGGGTTCTGGAACACCCGCAGGTCGAACTCCGGCAGGATGGCATAGAGGTGATCGAAGATGTCCGACTGGATGCCTTCGTAGCGCGCCCAGACGATCGTGTTGGTGAAGGCATAGATTTCGATCGGCAGGCCGTCCGGACCGGGCGGCATCTGGCGCACGAGGATCGTCATGTCCTGGCGCAGGTCGGGATGGTTCCTGAGGTAGCTTTCCACATAGGCGCGGAAGGTGCCGATATTGGTGGAGCGGCGCCGGTTGGCGGCGAACTTCGCCCGCTCGCCGAGCTTGCCGTTCCAATCCTCCAGTTCGGTCCGCTTCTTGGCCAGATAGGTCTCCAGGTGTCCGAACTGCGCCAGCCGGCCGAAATCCTCATCGCTCAGGAAGCGGATGCTCGTCTGGTCGAGATAGAGCGAGCGCTTGATCCGTCGCCCGCCGCTCTCCTGCATGCCGCGCCAGTTCTTGAACGGCTCGGTGACGAGCTTGCGGATCGGCACGGTGGTGATCGTCTTGTCCCAGTTCTGCACCTTCACGGTATGCAGCGCGATCTCGATAACGTCGCCATCGGCGTTCTGGCCGGGCATCTCGATCCAGTCGCCGACGCGCACCATGTCCGTGGACGAGATCTGGATGCCGGCGACCAGCGACAGCAGCGTGTCCTGGAAGACAAGGATCAGCACGGCGGCCATCGCGCCGAGACCGGAGAGAAGGATCACCGGCGAGCGATCGATCAGGGTCGCGATGATCAGGAGGGCCGCGATCACGTAGACGGCGATCTTGACCACCTGCACATAGCCCTTGATCGGCTTGAGCCGCGCCGTGGGGCGGCGGTGGTAGAGCGTGTCGACGATGTTGAGCGCCGCGCTGATCGACATCGCCAGCGACAGGATGATGAAGGCGTTGGCGACGTTCTTGATGACCGTGACCAGGACCTGCGGCAGTTCCGGCACGAGGTCGATGCCCGCGGAGATCACCAGCGCCGGCATGATGTTGGCGAGGCGCTCGATGGCGGCGTGGCGCCTGAGTTCCTCGTCGCGGCCGTAGCTCGTCCAGCCGAGCGCGCGGTTGAGCAGTTTCAGGAGCAGCGCCTTGACGACGTAGTTGGCGAAGAGCGCGGCGACGGCGAGGGCGGCCAGCGTCAGCAGGATGTTCAGCCAGTGATGCTGCGTCAGGAACTGTTCGAAGCTGCTCAATGGATCTCCTCGCAGGGTGGAGGCGGCCGAGGCGCCTGAATGTCGGCGCGGGGCGGCAG
>JAEWAD010000333.1 GCA_023391905.1 Pseudomonadota bacterium
CGACTGTCTCGAGCTTGGCGAAGAACTGTGGCCAGCCGTGCCTGGCGCCCTGGTAGGCCTGCTTCTGATCCGGTCGGAAGCCCGTCTGCTCCATGCGCAGATGGGTGCCGCTGCCGGTGGGCGTCAGCGTCCACAGCACCACGCTCTCCAGGCCGTGGGCATTCCACGTGTAGGACAGCGTCCGATGCGGCTCGATCGCCAGCACCTTGCAGTCGACGGAGCCCCAGTCGGCGGTGAACTTGAAGCGGTGATCGATCGCCGGCTTGAAGTCGCTCTTCATCAGCCACGCCTCGATCAGGTGCGGCTGGGTCAGCGCGCGCCAGATCTTCTCCGGCGGATAGGCGATGTCGCGCTCGACGACGACGGAGAGGGTCTCGGTGGTCGCGGCTTCGGTCATTGGTCCATCCTTTTCAACAGATCTTCGAGGTGGTCGAACTTGCTCTGCCAGAAGCCGGTCATCCGGCTGGTCCAGTCGATCAGCGGCGCCAGCGCATTGAGTTGGGCGCTGTAGTGCGGCAGCCGGCCGTCGGGGCGATCGCGCACCAGCCCGGCTCGCTTCAGCACGCCGAGATGCTTCGACACCGCCGGCTGCGAGATCCCCGCGCGCGCCGTCAGCGCCCCGACCGTCTGCTCGCCCTCGCGGCACAGCCGCTCGAACAACGCCCGGCGCGTCGGATCGGCGAGGGTGCGAAAGAGGGTGTCGTGCGTGTTCGGCATCGGCGATCGATAACCCATTGGCTATGGGTTTTTTCCATAACCGACGGGCTATGCGTTAGTCAAGCATGTCGGCTGCCACACGAATGTCACCGCAGACGCGACTCGGTTCGCCAGTTTGTCCACGCCTGTTGATTACGGAATCGGTGATCGACTATGGCAAAGCAATACACTCGTCGTCTCGACGGGCACACGCAACGCGCATAGGCCAAGCACGGACCATGGATATCGAGCAGCTTCGGGGATGGGCGACGTTCATGGACAGGGCCGTGATCGTGAGCCTCGTCGCCACCGTCCTGGCCGTCACGTCGCTCGCGACCACGACCTGGTTGTCGTTCAAGGCCGGCAATGCAGTGCGCACCCACGAGCAGGCCGCCTTCGATCAGTACAAGGCCGAGATGGGCAAGCATGCCGTCGAGCTCGAGCAGAAGGTCTCGACGGCGCGAGAGCTGACGACCGAGCTCGAGCGGAAGGTCTCCACCGCGCAGGAGCGGACGGCGGAGCTCGAGCAGAAGGTCACGACGGCGCAGGGGCAGAAGACGGCGCTCGAGCAGGCCACCGCCGACGCCAACGCCCGCGCGGCCCAGGCGGCGCGCGAGAGCGCGAGCTCGCGCGAGCAGGCGCGGACGGCGGAGATCGATGCCGAGGAAGTCCGCAAGCGCGTGGCCGAGCTCGCCAAGCTGGTCAAGGAAGCGGGGACGCGCCCGTCGGAGCCCGCTCAGGCGCCCGCAGCAGTGACGCCCCAGCCCAAGGAGGCGGCGGCTGCACCCGCGCCTGCTGCCGCGAGTCCGCCGCCGCAGCCAGCGCTCGCGCCGACATCGCCGGTCGTCGAGAGCCTGCGGAAGTACGCCGGCACCAAGGCCGCGGTGTATGTCATCGATGAAGTGCAGGACGCGCCATCGATCGGCGCGACGATCGCGGGCTATCTCGGCGAGGCCGGCTGGCCGTCCGCGACATGGACGTGGTCAGGCGTCGGCGGGATTTTCGGCGTGGTCGTGCTGATCCGGGACGGCAGCGACGCAGCGACCAACGAAGCCGCGGCCGCGGTCGTCGCGGCCCTGCAGGCCGACGGGTTCAACGCGACCAAGGGAGACTGGCCGGCCGGGGCCGGCTGGAGCCGCTTCCGCGGCATGCTCAAGGGTCCCCAGACGCCCGGCCCGACCGAGGCGTCCATCCGGATCGTCATCGGCGCCAAGGCGCGCTGACCGCCGTTCTGCCAAAACAAAACCCCCGGGAAAGCCGGGGGTCATGGTCTCGCTCCGAAGCCGGAAACGGGGAGGGCTAGTAGCCCTCACGCTCCATGCGCTTGCGCATCAGCTTGCGGGTGCGGCGGATGGCTTCCGCGCGCTCGCGGGCGCGGCGCTCGGACGGCTTCTCGTAGTTACGGCGGAGCTTCATCTCGCGGAAGATACCTTCGCGCTGCATCTTCTTCTTCAGGACGCGCAGCGCCTGATCGACATTGTTTTCGCGGACGAGTACCTGCACTTCGATCGCTTCCTTCCAAGCTGAAGGGCCCGGAAGGATTCCCCCGGGGCCGGAATTCGAGGCGGGGGTGGTATCACAGGCACCGCCCCTTGGGAAGCCCCGCCGGACGGCATATATGTGGCGCATGGATGCCCCCCGGACGCCCAATTCGGACCCCAATCCGGACCCCGATTCCGCCCTGCGCGACCGTCTGGCCGGGGCGATGGCCGGCGAAGCCGCCTTCACCGGCTGGAGCGGCCAGGCTTTGCGGACCGCCGCCCAGCAGATTGGCGCCGGCCCCGACGCCGAGCGGCTGTTCCCCGGCGGCCCGGTCGACGTCCTGGCCTACCTCTCCGAGCGTGC
>JAEWAD010000308.1 GCA_023391905.1 Pseudomonadota bacterium
GCTTTTGGCAGGCCGGCGTGCACGGGACGGTCCCCCTGAGAGCGTCGTTGCGCTCGACCCTTCCCTGATTGGATGTCGCCGCTTGTAGGCGATTTCAGGCGAGATGGCGATGGCGCGCCGGCGCCATCGCCGGGGTCGTCAGCGGCAGTTGTTCTGACCCGGCCGGCAGTTGCGGTTGCGGTTCTGCTGCTGCCGGTTGCGGTTCTGGTTGTTCTGCCGGGCGCGCTGCTGCTGCGGCCGGGCATTCTGCTGCGGCCGCGCATTCTGGCGCCGCTGCTGCTGCGGACGGGCGTTCTGCGACGGCCGCTGCTGAGGCCGGGCGTTCTGCGACGGGCGCTGCTGCGGGCGGGCATTCTGCGACGGCCGCTGTTGCGGACGGGCGTTCTGCGACGGCCGCTGCTGCGGGCGCGCATTGTCGGGACGGCTCGGCCGCGTCGTCTCCGGCCGGTTCGGACGATTGGGTCGACCTTCGGCGCCGGGACGCGTCTCCGGACGGCTCGGGCGCGAGCCCTCGGGACGGCTCGGACGATTGGGTCGGCCCTCGGCGCCCGGACGGGTTTCCGGACGGCCCGGACGGGCATTGTCGGGGCGCTGCGGACGATTCGGCCGCGACGATTCCGAGCCGGGGCGCTCGGGCCGTGCATTCGGCCGTTCGGGCCTGCCGGGGCGGCTCGTGTCGCCGGGGCGGGTCACGCCGGGACGATTGGCGTCGTCCGGCCGGCCCGGGCGATTCTCGCCGGGGCGGTTCGGTCGGTTCGGACGGTCGCCTTCGCCGGGACGCGTCGGACGATTGTCGCCGGGCCGGTTCGGCCGGTTGCCGTCACCGGGGCGGCTCGGCCGGTTGCTGTCGCCAGGCCGACCGGGACGATTGCCGTCGCCGGGACGGTTGCCGTCGCCGGGGCGGTTGCCGTCGGGCCTGCCGGGGCGGTTGCCATCCGGACGGCCGGGGCGATCCGGATGCCAGGCGCCCGGCGGACGCGGACGATGCGGGGGACGGGGACGCCAGCCGGGGCTGCCATGCCAGTGGTGATGCACCCAGACATTGTTCCAGCCGCGGTTGTTCCAGCCCCAGCGATTGTTCCAGGTCGAGCCGACCAGCACGGCCGTGCCGAAGATCAGCGCGCCCGTGGCGGCCGTGGTGAAGACATCGGACGAATTGTAGACCGGGACATAGATCCGCTCCGGCTGGGCCGGCGCGATCGAGATGACGCGCGGCGCGCTCGGCGTCTCCTGCACGACGGTGACCACCTGCTGCGGCGTCGTCTTCAGGTTGCCGAGCTTCTCGGCCTGGGCGCGCAGCATCTGGATGACGGTGGCGATGTCCTCCGGCTGCTGGTCGAAGGCGTAGCCGAGCGATTCGGTCCATTCCGGGTGGTCGACCAGCAGCTCGATGACATCGGGGAAGCGCATCAGCGCCACGATGGTGGCGTCGAGGCCGATCTTCTCCGCGTCGGCGAAGTCATTCGCCTCGACGGCCTTGGGATTGTCGAGCAGCCAGCGGTCCGCCTTTTCCAGCTGGTCCGGCATGGTGCTGGCGGTCAGCACCAGCGACAGCAGCGGATCGGGATAGAGCGCGATCGGGCCGAGCAGGAATTCGAGGTCGGATACGGTGTAGAGGTCCGCTTCGGCGGCGTTGTCGGCCGCGGCAGAGGTCGCCTCGGCGGCGCCAGGAACCTTGTCCGGCAGCGCCGGCTTCGGCGCATCCGGGGCCGGCACCGCGGGGGCGTCCGCCTGGGCGAGACGAGTCGATGCCATCAATGTCTCGGCCAGAACCGGCTGGACCGTCGTCGACCAGGTGAGCAGGGCCGCCGCCGCGAGGCGGGCATAGTTGCCGGTCCCGAACCAGGTCTTCTCTTTCATGCTTGGCGCCACGCTGGAGCCCTCCATTCCGGATATTCACCTTGACTGATCGCATATCGGGCTTGCTTTCGGAAGCTTTCCCCTTCGTCAGACCACCGCATGGTTAAGTTTGGGACGGAATGCTGCTTGCGGAAATACCGCGCCTATACTTACCTCGGGGCGCGGGCGGTGGCGGCGACGAGGGGGAGGGCGGCCCTTCGCAACAGCCTTACACCGAGTGTGATGAGCGGCGGGTGGCTTCAGCTTGAAGCGCAAGGGGGCCTGTGCGATAGGAAACGCGCCTCCGGAAGCTACGAAGAGGGAAAAATAGGCATGATCGAAGCAGGCGGTTTGTTGAAGGGTAAGCGCGGGCTCGTGCTGGGTGTCGCGAACAACCGGTCCATCGCCTGGGGAATTGCCAAGGCTGCCCATGATCACGGCGCCGAACTGGCCTTTACCTATCAGGGCGATGCGCTGAAGAAGCGCGTGGAGCCGCTCGCGGCCGAATTGAACGCGCTGGTCGTCGGCCACTGCGACGTCACCGACGGGGCCTCGATCGACGCGGTGTTCGCCGAAGTCGAGAAGCAGTGGGGCAAGCTCGATTTCCTCGTGCACGCCATCGGCTTCTCCGACAAGGACGAACTGACCGGCCGCTATGTCGACACGACCGAGGGCAATTTCAGCAAGACGATGCTGATCTCCGTCTATTCGCTGACGGCCGTCACCCAGCGCGCCGAGAAGCTGATGACGGATGGCGGCTCGGTGCTGACGCTGACCTATTACGGCGCCGAGAAGGTGATGCCGAACTATAACGTCATGGGCGTCGCCAAGGCCGCGCTCGAGGCGAGCGTGCAGTATCTCGCCGTCGATCTCGGACCGAAGAACATCCGCGTCAACGCGATCTCGGCCGGTCCGATCAAGACGCTGGCTGCCTCGGGCATCGGCGATTTCCGCTACATCCTGAAGTGGAATGAATACAACGCGCCGCTGCGGCGGACGGTGACGACGGAGGAGGTCGGTGATTCCGGCGTCTATTTCCTGTCGGACCTGTCGCGCGCCGTCACCGGCGAGGTGCACCACGTCGATTCGGGCTATCACGTCGTCGGCATGAAGGCCGTCGACGCGCCCGACATCTCCGTCATCAAGGACTAGTCGGCAGGCGCCCCGAAGCGGGGCGCCCATCCGGCTTCCGGGGCGCCGGGTCACCGGCGCTTCCGCACGACCCCCGCCACTGATCTCCTGACCCGGGCCTGCGGAG
>JAEWAD010000354.1 GCA_023391905.1 Pseudomonadota bacterium
CCGCTCCAGATTGCGGGCGATGTCGACGGCGAGCGCCTTCAGCGGCGAGATGTAGAGTGTATGCGGCCCGCGCCCGCCCTTTCCCGCCGGCGGGCGGGTCGCGAGATCGACGAGGCTCGGCAGGAAGCCGGCCAGCGTCTTGCCGGCGCCGGTCGGCGCGATCAGTAGCGCCGATCGTCCCTCACGCGCCCTCTCCAGGAGCGCGAGCTGATGCGGCCGCGGCGCCCAGCCGCGACGGGCGAACCAGTCGAGAAAGGGGGCGGGCAGGAGGTCGGAGAAGGGGCCTGCATGCACGGTCACGCCAATAGAGCTAGGCGCGCGGCGTCGGGAAGTCGAGGGCATGCCTGGTGCAAGAAAGCCATCGCCCCGGCCCTCTCCCGCAAGCGGTAGAGGGGGGCACTGCTGGTACTGTGCTTCATGGAATGGAACCGGATGAGGCACCGAGGCTGCACCGAGTCTCCGCCGTCATCCCGGCCTCCGAGCCGGGATCCATACAGCTGGGTTGTGGGGAGGTGGCGCGCGACATCCGAAGCCCCAGGCTGAATGGATTCCTGCTTTCGCAGGAATAACGGAGTTCTTCGCGGGAAGGACACGCGGCCGCCTCCCTCGCCCGCTTGCGGGAGAGGGCGGGGTGAGGGCCCTTTCATTGCCAGCTTCCATCCCTATCCTAGGGAGATGATCCGTCCCGAGGAACTCCTCTGTCCGACGCCGGAAGGTCTGTGGTGCCCGCTCGGCGGCTTCCACATCGATGCCGTGCGGCCGGTGGCGCGCGCGCTCGTCACGCATGGCCATTCTGACCATGCCCGGCCCGGCCATGGCGCCGTGATGGCGACGCGCGAGACGCTCCGGATCATGGCCGAGCGCTATGGCCCCGGTTTCGCCGGCAGCGAGACCGGGGCGCGCTTCGGCGAGACGATGACGATCGGCGACGTCACCGTTTCATTCCATCCGGCCGGCCATGTGCTCGGCTCCGCGCAGATCGCCGTCGAGGCGAAGGGGATGCGCATCGTCGCCTCGGGTGACTACAAGCGCCGGCGCGATCCGACCTGCGCACCGTTCGAGCCGGTCAAATGCGACGTCTTCATCACCGAGGCGACGTTCGGCCTGCCGGTGTTCCGCCATCCCGACGATGGCCATGAGATCGGCAAGCTGCTCGCCTCGCTCGCCGCCTTCCCGGAGCGGGCGCATCTCGTCGGCGCCTACGCGCTCGGCAAGGCGCAGCGCGTGATCAAGCGGCTGCGCGAGGAGGGCTACGATCGCCCGATCTACATTCACGGCGCGCTGGAGCGGCTCTGCCGTCTCTATCAGGAGGAGGGCATCGACCTTGGGCGCCTGGAGCCGGCTACCGTGGAGGCCGGTCGCGGATCGAACGGTGTCGACTTCGCCGGAGAGGTCGTGGTCGGGCCGCCCTCGGCCTTTGCCGATCTCTGGGCGCGGCGTTTTCCCGATCCCGTTTCCTGCTTCGCGTCCGGCTGGATGTCGATCCGCCAGCGCGCCAAGCAGCGCGGCGTCGAGTTGCCGCTGATCATCTCCGATCATTGCGACTGGGCCGAGCTGACCGCGACCATCGCCGAGATCGCGCCCGGCGAGGTCTGGGTCACGCATGGCCGCGAGGAGGCGCTGGTGCGCTGGTGCGAGCTGGCCGGGATCCGCGCCCGGCCGCTGCACATGGTCGGCTACGAGGACGAGGCGGAATAGGACGCCCTGGCGCTCATGCCTCTCTGGATCGCGTTTTCTTCACGCGAACCGGTACCCACTTCGCTCGAAAACGCTTCAGCGCCGGCTCTCGCGCCAGAGCAGGAACATCGACGCCCCGACGATCAGCGCGGCGCCGAGCCAGAGATGGCTGGGCGGAATCCAGCCGAACACCAGCCAGCCGGCCAGCACGTTGAGCGGCAGCTTCACGTGGTCGAAGGGCTGCACATAGGCGGCGTCGGCGCGGGCATAGGCGAGCGCCAGGAAGCCCTGTGCGGAGGCGGTGAGCACGCCGACGGCGACGATCGCGATCCAGGCGTCGCCGGAAGTAGGCATGGCGATGCCGGAGGGGAGCGCCAGCACGAGGTTGACCGGCGCGAGAAGCAGCAGCAGCCAGGCGGTCACCGCCTCGGGGCTGTCCTCGGCAAGCAGCTTCTTCTGGGTCAGCGAGACGCCGGCCCAGAGCACGGAGGCCGCCAGCGGATAGAGGCTGGCGGTCGTGAAGCTCTCCGAGAACGGATCGAGGATGATCAGGCCGCCGGCGAAGCCGACGATGACGGCGAGCCAGCGCTCCAGCGACACCTTCTCGCCGAGGAACAGCCCGGCGCCGAGCGTGACGATGAAGGGCGAGGTCATGACGAGCGCGATCGCCTGGCCGATCGGCACGGCGTGGGCGAGGCCGGCGACCCAGAACTGCACGCCGACGGCGGCGAGCAGCACGCGAAAGGCCTGCAGGCCGGGCCGGCGGGTTTTGAGAGAAGGCAGGCCGCGCCGCGCCGCCCAGGGCAGCACGACGACGAGGGCAATCGCATATTGCAGGAAGGCGGCCGTCGGCGCCGGCAGGTGCAGGGAGACGGTGGCGATCTGCTCGAGGGTGTTGACGCCGGCAAAGGCGACACCGGCAAGCACCATCCAGAACGCGCCGGCAATGGGCGCGCTGACCGGGGTGTTGGCGGGGGATAGGCTGGACTGACTCATGTTGGTTCCCATCGGGTGCGACAACACGAAATCAGGGCATGAGCGAAAAAGCGCGCGCCAGCCCGCAAGGGCCGGTTCGCGTTGTCTTCGCCGTTCTCTTCCATCCGGACTATGACCGTCGGCTTCGGAATTTAACCGAATCTGCTGACCCCTTCCGCTGGAACGGAAGGGCGCTCGCGGGCTTGAAGGAGAACCTTCTTACCGCCGGTGGGGAATTTCACCCCGCCCTGAGAACGAGATCCGGCCGCAGGCCGGACCGCCCACATCTAGGGCCTCGGGCCGCCAACCGCAAGAAGGCGGCCGCGGGGCTTCCTTGGTTAGGCCCGCATACCTAGATTGGCGCCATGCAGGATTTCGCCGCGCTCCTCGATCGCCTGATCCTGACGCCGTCGCGCAACGCGAAGCTGCGGCTGATGGTCGACTATTTCCGCGCGACGCCGGATCCGGACCGCGGCTGGGCGCTGGCGGCGCTGACCGGCACGCTCGACGTGCCTGCGGTAAAGCCGGCCATGCTCCGCGCGCTGGTCGCCGAACGCATCGACGAGGTGCTCTTCGCCTATTCCTACGACTATGTCGGCGATCTCGCCGAGACGATCGCGCTGGTCTGGGACGAGGGCGGCGTCGCGTCCGGTGGGGCGGAGTCGGTACCCCCCACCCAACCCTCCCCCACAAGGGGGGAGGGCTTTTCCCACGAGCTTGTTGAGACGTCGGGGACACCCTCAGGCGGGCTCTCTCCCCCCTTGTGGGGGAGAGTTGGAGAGAGGGGGGCGGTCGTCGCACGCGGGGCCTCTCGCAAAAACCTCCCCTCGCTCTCCGCCATCGTCGAGACGCTGCTCGCATCCTCCCGCGCCGACGGACCGAAGCGGGTCGCCGCCTTCCTCGACGCGCTCGACGCCGACGGGCGCTGGGCCCTTTTGAAGCTCGTCACCGGCGGCCTCCGCATCGGTGTCTCGGCCCGCCTCGCCAAGCAGGCGTTGGCCGATTTCGGCGGCGAAAAGGTGGAAGGACTCCAGGTCAACGAGATCGAGGAACTCTGGCACGGCCTCACGCCGCCTTTTCTCCCGCTTTTCGCCTGGCTGGAGGGGCGGGCGGAAAAGCCGGTCTCCTCCGCCCGCGCGCCGTTCCGCCCCGTGATGCTGGCGCAGCCGCTGGAGGAGGGGGATCTGGAGCGGGTCACGCCCGACATCTATGCGGCCGAATGGAAATGGGACGGCATCCGCGTGCAGGCTGTCTCGGACCAGGGCGTGCGCCGGCTCTATACCCGCACCGGCGAGGATATCGGCGATACCTTTCCCGACATGCTGGAGGCGCTCGACTTCGACGGCGCCATCGACGGCGAATTGCTGGTCGGCCGGCGCGCCGGCGAGGCGATCGAGCCCGGCAGCTTCTCGGAGCTGCAGCAGCGGCTGAACCGCAAGACCGTTTCGGGCAAGCTGATCGCCAGCCATCCGGCTTTCATCCGCGCCTATGATTGCCTCGTCGACGGTGCGGACGATGTCCGCGCGCTGCCGTTCCGCGAGCGGCGGGAGCGTCTCGAAAACCTCGTCGCCGGCTCGCTCGCCGGCCGCGTCGACCTCTCGCCCCTGGTTGCCTACGAGACCACCGACGACCTCCTGGAAAAGCGCGCCACGCCGCCGGCGCCCATCATCGAGGGGCTGATGCTGAAGCGCTGGGATTCGATCTACGAGCCCGGCCGGCCAAAGGGGCCGTGGTTCAAGGGGAAGCGCGATCCCTACACCGTCGACGCCGTGCTGATGTATGCGCAGCGCGGCCACGGCAAGCGCTCGTCCTTCTATTCCGACTACACTTTCGGCGTCTGGAAGGCGGGCGAGGCGGGCGACGAGCTGGTGCCGGTCGGCAAGGCCTATTTCGGCTTCACCGACGAGGAGCTGGTCGAGATCGACCGCTTCGTCCGCCGCAACACGCTGAACCGCTTCGGTCCGGTGCGCGAGGTGACGCACAACGCCCAGATCGGCCTCGTCTTCGAGGTCGCGTTCGAGGGGCTGAACCGCTCGACCCGGCACAAGTCGGGCGTCGCCATGCGCTTTCCCCGCATCAGCCGGTTGCGCTGGGACAAGCCGCCGGCCGAGGCGGACCGGATCGAGACGCTCGAGGCGCTGCTCGGCGACAGGTCTTGATGGCGGATCATCGCGCCCGTTTTTGCCTCGTTTCGACGCCGCGGCGATCGGTTATGATCGCCGCGATTCGACCGTCGTTGGCGCACACCGCGTCCGGGGTCTCAGGAGATGACGAATGAACGGCCTTCAACGCTTCATGGGCGGCTCGCCCGCGCAGGTCCTGCTCCGCCTGGTCGTCATCTCGCTGATCGTCGGCATCGTGCTCTCGGCGCTGGGCATCTCGCCCTACGACATCATCGAGACGGCGCAGCAGTTCATCCGGCGGATCTGGAACATGGGCTTCGGCGCCATCGAATGGATCTGGCGCTACTTCCTGCTCGGCGCGGTGATCGTCATCCCGGTCTGGGTCATCATCCGCCTGCTCAACATGGGCAAGGGCGGCTGACCGCGTTCAGTCCCGGCGGAAGATGACGCCGGCGAGCCAGCCGGTGAAGATGGCGAGGATGACGCAGATCACGCCGTAGACCAGGCCCTGGTTATGGGCGAGGTCGAAGGTGAACTGCTCGAAGCCCATCTTGGCGATGCGGATCTCCGACTGGTCGGTGGCGAGCAGCGCGCCGTCGCGGAAGAGATAGACCATCACGACATAGCGCCCGACCGGCACGTTGGCGGGAATCTGCACCGCGGTCTGGAAGATCTCCGTGCCCGGGAAGGTGACGCCATAGGCCTGGCTGCGGAACAGTCCGTCCTCGCGCTTCAGCCGGATGAAGGCCTGGCGGAATTCGTCGTCGGCGCCGGCCGTCTGGGCGCCAGCGTCGGCCGAGACCGGGAAGACGAGGTCGTCGGCGCCGATCTGGAAGCGCTTGCGGATCTGCGGTGTCGTCACCTCGGACAGGGGCCGCGACGAGTTGACGGCATAGAAGGACGGGATGTTGACGAAGGTGCGCGAGGCGCTGTTCAGCCAGATGCCGAGGATGCGCTCCTTCTGGCGGGTGACGACCGTCTCCGGCGGCCCCTTGACCGCGACGACGACGTCATAGAACTCCGCGCGCGACACGGTCGCGGCGTCGCGCTCGATGGCGCCGAAAACGGTGATGCTCGTGCCGGTGAAGTTGGAGGTGATCCGCACCTCCTCCGACGACAGCGCGACGATCAGCTGTTCGGCGCGGGCAGGCGCCGCGCCGAACCAGAGCAGGGCGAGCCAGGCGAAGGCGGCAGCGCGGATCATCGCGTGTCGCCCGTCAGCGTCGCCAGCGAGAACAGCTCCGCCGGTGTGTGCACGAGGTCGACCAGGAAGCGGATGCCGACGGCGAGCACCAGCAGGGCCAGCATCGCGCGGAGCTGGTCGCCGCGCACGACCGCGCCGACGCGCGTGCCGAACTGCGCGCCGATGACGCCGCCGACCATCAGGATCAGGGCGAGCACGCCGTCGACCGTGTGGTTGGTGGTCGATTGCAGCACGGTGGCGACCGCCATGGTGCCGGTCATCTGGATCAGCGATGTGCCGATGACGATGTTGGTGGGAACCCGCAGCAGGTAGATCAGCGCCGGCACCAGGATGAAGCCGCCGCCGATGCCGAGTAGCGCCCCGAGCGCGCCGATGCCGACGCCGATCGCGATGATCGGAATGATGCTGATGTAGAGCTTGGAGCGCGGGAAACGCACCTTGAAGGGCAGGCCGTGCGCCCAGTTATGCTGGCCGGGCTTGCGCAGAGGCGCCGGCCTTCCGCGCCGCGCGTTGATCATGGCGCGGATCGATTCCGTCAGCATCAGCCCGCCGACCAGGCCGAGGAAGGTCACGTAGCAGATGGCGATGACGAGATCGAGCTGGCCCCAGCGCCGGAGCAGGCTGAAGATGCCGACGCCGATCGTGGAACCGACGATGCCGGACGCCACCAGAAAGGCGGCCAGCTTCATGTCGATCAGCCGCCGCCGCCAGAAGGTGATGGCGGCCGAGGCCGAGGAGGCGACGACCTGCGCCGTCGTGCTGGCGACCGCGACGGCGGGCGAAATGCCGGAGAAGATCAGAAGCGGTGTCAGCAGGAAGCCGCCGCCGACGCCGAACAGGCCCGACAGGAAGCCGACGGCGCCGCCCATGCCGAAGATGATGAACATGTTCACCGGCAGTTCGGCTATGGGAAGATAGATCTGCACGGCGACAGAACCGCTGGCATGAGGTGACGTGGAAGCGGAGGACCGCCGTGAACCGGGCCGGGCCCGTGTCGCGGCCAGCGCGAATCCTGGTCAAGGCAAAGCCATGACAGTGCGATGGCCGTTGCGACCCGATAAAGCCGCTCGACCCCCGCGTGTCAATCTCCGTTCCCGCCCGCGCGCCTCCGCGTCGGCGACCGCCCGTCAGCCGCGCGGCGCCTGCACCTTGCCGGTGTCGCGCATCGTCGTCTGCGCAACCGTATTCTTCCACTCCGGCCGGATCCGCGGCTCCGAATTGGCGGTGGTGTCTAGCGGTTGGGCCTTGAAGGTCTGGACGACGGCGCGGGCGGCGGCGAGCGCGTCCGGCTTCATCGCCTTGCCGACCTCGTCACGGCGCTTGCCGGCGTCGCGATCGCCCTGCTGGGCGGCCAGCGCGAACCACTTGTAGGACTGCACCAGGTCGACGCTGACGCCGAGGCCGCGGGCATAGAGCACGCCGAGATTATACTGGCTGTCGGCGACGCCGAGATTGGCGGCCTGGGTGAAGAATTGCGCGGCCCGGACGTAATCGGGATCACCGGTCGCGCCTTCGCTCATCAGCACGGCGAGATTGTGGGTGGCGCGGGCATTGCCCTGCGCGCTCGCCTTCTCGTACCAGCCCTGGGCGGCGGCGAGGTCGCGCTGCACGCCGTCACCGCGCTCATAGAGGCTGCCGATCCGGTATTGCGCGACGGCGAGTCCCGCTTCGGCGGCCTTCAGGTACCAGTCTGCCGCGGCCGGGGCGTCCTTTGCCTGGCCGTTGCTGCCTTCGGCAAGGCGGCGTCCCATCTCGAAGGCGGCGACGGCGTCGCCCTTCGCCGCGGCGGTCTCGAGATCAAGACCGGCGGTGTCGGCCGGCGTGCTGAAGCTGGAGGCGGAGGGCGCATCCGGCGCCAGCGCCGCGAAGCGGTTGTCGGTCTCGGCCGCCGGCGCGAAGGCGAGCGCGCCGCTGCCGTCCTGGCTCGGGGCGACCATGGCGTTCGGCGCCGGCTTGGCGGTCGGTGTCGACGGCGTCGCGGGACGGGCCGGTTTCGCGGGGATCGAGCCGGTTGCGAGCGGATCGGTCGCCGGCGCGTCGGCTGCCGTGCTCTTCGTCGCGGCTGGCTTGGCGGCCTGGCGGCCGGGCGGGTCGGTCAGCTGCATGGCGCCGAGCGCCAGCACGATCGCGGCGATCGCCAGCACCAGCGGGCGCTTGCGGGCCCGCAGCGCGTCGCCGATGCGGGTGAAGGTGTTCGGGCGGTCGCCTTCGGGGCCGTTCTCCGCGATCTGGCCGGCGGTTTCGGACTGCGCGGCCTGGGCGGCGCGGCGCGCCGCGGCGATGAAGTCGGCCTTGCGGTCGCCGGGGCGGGCGGGGGCGGTCTGGGGTGCGACCGGAGGCGCGCTCGCC